>JAYSQA010000377.1:0-22706 GCA_043721775.1 Rhodobacterales bacterium | reverse complement strand
GCACAAGCAGAGGAGGCGTGTCTCATGCAAACCTGAACTCAATCGATATGGTCGCCTGGTCGTTGAACAAATCACCCTCCGGTAAAGCCGGTGCGGTTCTGATCTTTGTCTTGGCCCGCCTCAGCCGGTCGGTCCAGTCAAAGGAGGTGAACTGGCTGCCCTGTTCCGTGTTCATGATTTCGGGCGGGCCGAACTTGTGGATCGCCTCGTTCAGCGCGTCGAGGCAGAACTCGGCTTCAAGCGTGTTCGATATCCGCCAGGCCAGCACCTTGCGGGTGAACCAGTCCATGATAGCCACCAAGTAGAGGAAGCCCTTGTGCATCGGCAGATACCATCCAGACATCACCGAGGCACCCGCGCTTCAGGACAAGTGCCCGCCGCCGAGCCGCCTTCTGGCCGACAAGGGTTATGACGCAAACAGCCTGCGCGACCGTCTCGCTGTGACTGAAACCGAGGCGGTCATCCCCTCAACCCGATCCCGGAAAACACCCATCCCCTACGATGCCGAAGCCTACCGCGAACGAAATCTGATCGAGCGCGCATTCTGCAGGATGAAAGACTGGCGGCGGATCGCCACGCGCTACGACAAACTCACCATCAACTTCGCCTCAGCAGTCGCAATCGCGGCAATCATACCGTGGTGGGCTTGATTGGGTCTGGACCCTAGGGCTGCTCATGGGTCAGGACACTGATAGAGATCAGCGTGGGGAAAGGTGACGGCTTGGACGATAACGCTCAGTTTTGCATTGGTGTGTGTCCAGCCGCGGAACCGGGTGCCATGAGAGGCGGAAATGCTTTGGTCGCACCATCCACCCCTCAGCCGGACCGCGCATGCGAGGCACCCACCGCCGCAAGTCTGCCGCACTGGCAAGCAATACGCGCAAGCCCGCCGACCCAAGGGGCCAGCGCAGCCTTCGAGGCGGTGTTCATTGCCACGACCAGCAAGATGACGTGGATGGCAATTTGCGCCGACGTGCCCATTCAATCAAGTCAGCAGGTCAGCGCGACGATACGTCTGCCTTTCGAACACCATGATCCAAGTTCAACGGTAGCTCGCTGGCGGCATCCAGAAGCTGTCGGCTCATTTGAGGCAATTGTGGCAGCACGATGCCGAAGCCGATTGCAAACGTTAACACCTTCCAGCGCACCTTGCAGAGCCACTGACGATACTCTGCAAGGTGTGGCGTGTGTGGCAAGCCTAACACCCCCAAATTCCGCGACATCTGTTTCAGGAGATCATGATCTTGTTGTCCACAGACGTCGTCCCCGGTGCGGCCCGGGCGGTAGCAGCGGCCAGTTCGCGCTCACGCCAATTCTTCACTTTGCCTGTCAGATGAACCGTTCCGCCGTCGGCAGTCACATTGATGTTCTCGTCGTACAGCCACGAGCGGTGCAGGGCATGGCGGATGTCGTCTCGAATCGTCAGACTGTCGACACGCGGCTTGACCGTGATCTGGTTGGCAACGCCTGTCACCCCCAGCAACGGGCGTACGTCCCATGCGGCAGCGTCTTTCTGGTAGTACTGATCAACTGTGCCGGTCAGGGTGACAAAGCCCTTTTCTACCTTCACCTTCACCGCATCCTTGGGGACCGAGACATCCCACGACATGCGGTTTACCACGGCGGCGGCAATCTCGTCATCGCCGTGTTTGATGTGCTGCGGCAGGCGCACTTCGATCTCTTCGGCCAGACCTTTTACGCCTTTCACGCGCCCGACTGCGGTTTCTGCCGCCAGTTTCTGCCGATAGGTTTCAACGTGGCCCGACAGCGTGACCACGCCATTCTCGGCTGTGACCCCGATATGATCGGCGGAAATGCTGGGCTCCCACGCAAGTTCGGCCATAACGTCCTGCTTAAGCTGATGGTCATTCTTCATGATAGTCTCCTTTTTAGTGGGTTGCGGCGAGGCGGGGCGACGTGTGGCCTACTCGGTGGCAACGATGATATGGGCTTCTGCGCCGACCTCTTCACGCTAATCCCTGGCGCCCCGCCACGCATTGATGCAGATCAACGCATCGCCGTTGGATCCGGGGTGCTGGCCGATAGCGCGGGCTTCGGAAATACGAGAGCCAAACTCTTTCTGTCGCCTAGATCTGACGGCCGTATCGCTAGCGGCTATACCGCCGATCAGCTCAGATTCTGCAACGACTAGTTCTCCTGCGCCCTCGAGTGTAAACTTCAGACAGTCAAATGCCTCACTCGTATTGGCACGGAGGGATGGTGATGTCGTGGCGCGTCGGACGAAGCGGCTTTGGACGGACGAGGAGAAGCGGTCGATCTGCTTCCAGCCGGCGGCACCTGGTGTGTCGGTTGCCCAAGTGGCGCTTCGCTATGCAGTGAATGCCAATCTGATCCGCAAATTGCGACGCGATCCGCGCTATGCGCCGGACCCGGCGCCCGGTTCGCCGGAGGGTTTGCGCTTTCTGCCGGTGGAGATCGTCAAGAAAGCCCCGGTGACCCGACCGACGCGTGCTGCCGACAATCATATCGAGATCGAGTTGGCGGGCGGGCACCGGATGCGCATCAGCGGCGGCTATGATCCCGAGGCCTTGGCGCGGCTGATCCTGGGTCTGAAGGCGTGATCCGGTTCCGGCCAACACGCAGGTCTGGCTGGCGGCCGGGGTGACCGATACCCGACGTGTCCTGACAGCTAGTGGCGAATGTTTCGCCTACTCAGCTCCGCAGAAAACACCCACTTGCCCACGTCCGAACAGACGAAGCCAACCCGCTCCTCAGGTGCCACCTATTTTCCCACTTCCAATCGGTTACAACGATACCTCAAAGCGCCAAGTACAAGTCAACGCATTGCTTGCGAAGTCTTCTTGCAAGCGTCAAAACTCTGGTGCACCGGCCAGCCCGGTTTTTTCTGGTTCCGGGACTTCTGTCATCGTCGCTTCGGTCAGCAACAGCACCGATGCCACGGAGACCGCATTTTCCAGTGCGACGCGAACGACCTTGGTTGGGTCGACAATCCCGGCCTCGATAAGGTCGACATATTGCTTGGTCGAGGCGTCAAAGCCAAAGCTTCCCTTACCTTCCAGCATCTTGGCCACGACCACCCCGCCATCCAGAGAGGAGTTCTCGGCGATCTGGCGAGCGGGTGCTTCCAGCGCCCGCTTGAGGATCAGCAGGCCTGTGCGTTCGTCGCCCTCGCATTCGGCAGCGATCTTTTCGACGGGCGGAATGCAGCGCAGCAAGGCAAGTCCGCCGCCGGGAACGATCCCTTCCGAGACGGCCGCCTTGGTGGCGCTGATCGCGTCGTCCAGCGCATCCTTGCGCGCCTTCATCTCGGACTCGGACGGCGCGCCGACCCGGATCACGGCAACGCCGCCGGCCAGCTTTGCCAGTCGCTCCTGCAATTTCTCGCGGTCGTAGTCGGAGGTCGTCTTGTCGATCTGCGTCCGGATCTGGCCGATGCGCGCCTTGATCTGGTCCGGATCGCCGCCGCCGCCGATGATCGTCGTGGTGTCCTTGTCGGCAACAACCCGGCGCGCGCGGCCAAGATCGGTGATCTTCGCGTTCTCCAGCTTGAGCCCGAGGTCGGCCGAGATCACATGCCCACCGGTGAGAATGGCGATGTCCTGCAGCATCTCTTTCCTGCGATCGCCAAAACCAGGGGCCTTGACGGCGCAACTGCGGAAGGTGCCGCGGATCTGGTTGACGATGAAGGTGGCCAGTGCTTCGCCCTCCATGTCTTCGGTGATGGCGAGCAGGGATTTTCCCGCACGGATCACCTCTTCCAAGAGTGGCAGCAAGTCGGTCAGCACGCTGACCTTGCGGTCGAACAGCAGCACAAGGCAGTCCTCAAGCTCGGCCTCCATCTTGTCCTGGTTGGTGATGAAATAGGGCGACTGGAATCCCCGGTCGAACTGCATCCCCTCGACCACATCCAGCACGGTTTCGGTCGATTTGGATTCCTCGACGGTGATCACGCCGTCATTGCCGATCTTTTCCATCGCCTCGGCGACCAGATCGCCGATCGACGGGTCGTTGTGGGCTGAAATCGTCGCCACCTGCGCCTTTTCGCGGCGCGACTTGACCGGGCGCGACAGCTCTTTCAGCGCGCCGATGGCAGCCAGTGCGCCGCGATCAAGGCCTCGCTTGATGTCGATGGCACTTGCCCCGGCCACCACGTTGCGAACGCCGTCGGCAAAGATCGCCTGCGCGAGGACCGTGGCGGTGCTGGTGCCGTCACCCACCACGTCGGCAGTCCTTTCGGCGGCCTGCCGCAGCATCCTGACGCCCAGGTTTTCGGTCGCGTCCTTCAGGTCGAATTCCCTCGCGATGGTCACGCCGTCGTTGCAGACCAGAGGCGGGCCGTATTTCCGGTCGATCAGCACCGATTTGGACCGCGGGCCCAGCGTGACCCGCACGGTGTCCGCCAGTTGGGTCGTGCCGCGCAAGATCGCTTCCCGCGCCGCCGAGCGGAACAGAACATCCTTGTGAGCCATCATTTTCCTCCTTCGTTCCCGTTCGGTTTGTTTGCCTCAATGCCTCAATGCCTCAATGCCTCTGCCACGCTGCGGACCTGCCGCCGGTCGGCCTGTGTGCCATCATTCGTCCGGGTCAATCATTTGATCCATGTCCGGTGGCCGCATGAAATCCCGCACAGCATGGGCAAAATCCCTGAGCCGCATCTCGACGTTGGCATTGACCGAGCCGTCTTCGAACGCGCCGTTTCCGCTGCGCTTTCCGGCAGTCAGGCCCGTCAGCAACTCCATCGCCTCGTCAACGTGCCCAATCGCATAGATGCGGAACCGGCCCTTTGCCACAGCCTCGATCACGTCACCGCGCAGCATCAGGTTCCCGACGTTGCGGCGCGGGATCAGCACACCCTGCTGGCCCGTAAGACCCGCCATCTTGCAGGTATCAAAGAAGCCCTCGATCTTTTCGTTGACCCCGCCAATGGGCTGAACCTCACCCATCTGGTTGATCGAGCCGGTTATGGCGAGAGACTGCGAGATCGGGATGCCTGCCAGGGCCGACAACAGCGCGCAAAGCTCGGCCGCTGAGGCGCTGTCGCCATCGACCCCGCCGTAGCTTTGCTCGAACACAAGGCTTGCCCAGAGCGACAGAGGCACATCGCCCGCATAATGCGTGGCAAGGTACGAGGACAGGATCAGCACGCCCTTGGAATGGATCGGCCCTCCCAGTTTCACCTCTCGTTCGATGTCGATCACCTTGCCGGTGCCCATGCGCACCCGCGCCGTGATGCGCACCGGCAGGCCAAAGCTGAAGGTGCCGCTGCTGGTGACGGTCAGCCCGTTGACCTGCCCGACTTGGCTGCCCGAGGTGGAGACGATCAGCGTGCCTTCATGGATCATCTCCTGCAGACGGTCGCGCACCCTGTCGGCGCGATGCTCGGCTGCCGCGCGGGCGGCGGCGATCTGGCCGGCGTCAATGACCGGCTTGCCGATGGATGCGGTCAGAAAGTCGGCCTCGCGCAACAGATCCCAAAGCGCGCCGATCCGCAGCGACATCCGGCCCTGATCGTCGGCCGCACGGGACGCAACGTCGATCAGCGCTGCCACCCCATCGCGGCTGACGGGGAGGAGTCCGTCGCGCTTGCAGGCCCCGGCGACCATGCGGGCGAACAGCCCGACGCTTTCCGCAGTTCGTGGCATGTCATGGCTGAAATCGGCGGCAAGTTTGAAAAGGCGTCTGAAGTCAGGGTCATAGAGGGTCAGCAGCAGATGCAAGAGCGCGTCACCGACCAGCACCACCCTCACCTGCAGCGGGATCGGCTCCGGCTCCAGCGTGCTGGTCGAAATCAGGCTCAGCATCTCGGCGGCGGAACTGATCCGGATCGCGCGCGTTTCCAGACAGCGCTTCAGCGCCTCCCAGGCCAGAGGTTCGCCAAGCACCCGCAGCGCATCAAGGATCAGATAGCCGCCGTTCGCCCGATGCAGCGCGCCGGACCGGATCAGGGTGAAATCCGTGACCAGCGCACCCATGGTTGATATGTGGTCGACCTTGCCGATCAGGTTCGACAGCGAGGGCAGCGGTTCGGTGATGATCGGCACCCCGGCCAATGTCGCGGGATCGTTGGACACCATCACATTGACGGCGTAGCGGTGAAATGCCGGCTCGTCGTGAATGCGGGCCCTGGCTACCGGGAAAGGCCCCTCTTGCCGCCCGTTGCCTTCCCGCAAGAATATCTCGGCGTTGTCGATCAGGTCGGTCCGCAGGGCGGCCAAGTGCGGCTTGATCGCCTCGATGGCCCCGAAAGCCTGAAGCACAGCGTCAAGCGCCTCGTCCACCGCCTGCTCGGCCATTTCAGTGTTCAGCAAGGCCACTGCAGCCCGGTGTTCCTTTTCCAGTCGCGGAATCGACTTGAGGTATTTCTCAAGATCCTTCTCGGTCAGGCTGACGGCGTCTTCGATTGCCTTGCGGTCTGCCTCTGAAAGGGTGGCGAAGTCGTCCGGTTTGATCACCTCGTCGTTGCGCACACCCGCGATCGCAAAACCCATCGGCGTTCGCAGGATCATGACGCTGCGGTCGTGCGACTTTTCCACCACCTTTTCAAAGGCGTCCTGCTTGCGCGTTGCCAGCCGCTGCTCGAAGGCGCTTCTGCGGTTCTGGTATTGTTCGGACTCGAAAAGCGCAGGGATGTCGGTGGCGAGATCGTCCACCAGCGCTTCCAATGCCTTTTGCAGGGGCCGTGCCGTGCCGGGCGGCAGGGCAACGGCCCTCGGCCGGTCCGGGTTGGCGAAGTCGTTCACATAGACCCAGTCGGGCGGAACCGGCCGATTGGTCGCCTCGACCTCAAGCAGGGTCTGCACGACGGAATGCCTGCCCGCGCCGACCGGCCCCAGGACAAACAGATTGAAATCCGCATGCGCGATGCTGGCCGCCAGCTTGATGGCACCCAAGGCACGCTCCTGACCGATTAACCCAGGCAGCGGTTCAAGGCTCGACGTGTCCTCGAAATCCAGAAGCGCGGGGTCACAGCAGAGCTGCAGGTCCGCTACCGTCAGCTGCGAGGGCGTTGACGCTGTTTCCTGGTCAGCCGCCCGGTTGGTTGATCTTCGGGCCATTCCAGACGCCTTTCCCGTTCTTCCTTGCCCAAACCCGTGCGTGACGGCATCGCAAGGCAAAAAGCCGCATCCCCCACAGTCTACGGCAGCGCCGGTCAGGCTGCATTGACCTCGATCAATGGGGTTGGGCCCACCCTTGGGCAAAGCGCCGCGACGATGCGACCGTCAACAGTGACCTCGATCTGCCTCACCGCGTCCAGGTGTTCCGCCAGATCGGCAGACCCGACCCAGACGTCAGTGCGCATCGGTTGACGCCGGTCAAGGCAGCGGCCGCCGAAAGGGTGGACAGTGCCCCTTGGGCACGTCAGGGAGGCAAGATATCCGAGATGTTCAGAACCAATGGCGACGTGCAAGACGAGGTGATCCGCTTCTTGCAGTCAGGCAGGGCGTTTTCGGGCTCTGGCGCTGTCGACCACGTTCAAACCCATTGCGCGCATGTGTTTCTTTGCGGGGATGTCGCGCTGAAGATCAAGCGTGCCGTCCGCTACGACTATCTTGACCAGTCCACGCCGGACCTGCGCCATGCCCTGCTGAACCGCGAGTTGTTCCTGAACAAGCCAACCGCACCGATGATCTACCGCGACGTGATCCCGGTCACACGGGCCTCTGATGGTGGGCTTGAACTGAATGGGGCCGGGCCGGCGGTGGAGTGGGCCTTGCGGATGCACCGCTTCTCCGCTGATTGTGAAATGACGGCAGTCGCCGCCAGCGGCAGGTTGACAGACCCGGTGGCCGAGGTGTTGGGGCGTGCCGTCCAGCAGTTTCACGCCACCTGTCCGGCGCGGCAAGACCGGGGTGATGATCTCATCCGCGACATTCTTGACGAACTGGGGCGCGTGCTGACCCCGCTTGAGGGGGCTGTCGGTGGCGGACTGGTCGATGCATTTCTGGGTCGGTCGCGGCGACATCTGGCCACCCTGGCCCCGATCTTGCGGGATCGCGCGGCGCTTGGTCACGTCAAGCGGGTGCATGGCGATCTGCATCTGCGCAATCTGTTGCTGATCGACGGGCAGCCGGTGCTGTTCGACGCGCTGGAGTTCGATGAACGTCTGGCCACCTGCGACGTGCTCTACGATTTTGCGTTCCTGCTGATGGACCTTTGCCATCGTGGACTTGTGCGGCAGTCCAACATCGCGATGACCGCCTATCTTCTGGCGGCGACGGGAGCCGAGGACACCGGACTGTCGGTGCTGCCGTTGTTCATGTCCGTCCGCGCCGCCATTCGAGCGATGGTGCTTTTGCAGACGGATCAGGCGACTGGCCAGGCCGGTGCGTCCAGTGCCGAAGCACGGCTGTATCTCACGCAAGCCGTTGGGTATCTCGACACGACAAGACCGGTGCTGATCGTCGTGGGCGGGATTTCCGGCACTGGCAAGACGGTGCTTTCGCGCGATCTGGCGTCAGGTCTCGGGCACTGTCCGGGTGCGGTGCATCTGCGCACGGACACCGAGCGCAAGGTGGAGGCAAGCCATGTCGACTACACGCCGACCGCGCGTGGTGCGATCTACGAAAGGTTGTTCGCACGGGCCGCGAACCTGCTGGCGGCGGGCAGAAGCGTCATTCTTGATGGCACGTTTCTCGATGAGGCGCAGCGCGTCGCCGCCGAGGAGCTTGCCGCACGCTCCCGCGTTGACTTTTGCGGCCTTTGGCTGACTGCGCCGCCGCCTGTGCTTGTCGATCGGGTCACCTCACGACAAGGCGATGCTTCCGATGCCGATGCGGCTTTGGTGATGGCGCAGGTCGCGTTGGCCGATGCGTATGTGCAGCGACAGAACTGGCAGACCATTGATGCTGGCGGCCCCAAAAGGAAAACAAGGGCGGCGGCACACGCGGTCCTTGAAAGCGTCCCTGGTACTGCTGGCGACGGGACAGTGAAAGCCTAGGGCGCTTTGATCTCGATCTTGCGCTCATTCTTGATCGCGGCGGCGGACTTGGGCAGCGTGACCTTCAGCACCCCCTTGTCGAACCGCGCCTCGATGTTGTCAGGATCGACATTGGCCGGTACGCGGAACGACCGCTGGAACGCGCCGAAGCTGCGCTCGCGCAGGTGATAGTCGTCGTCATCCTCGATCCGTTCGGACGACTTCTCGCCCTTGATCGTCACCATGCCGTTTGACAGTCTGACCTCAATCTGATCCTCGCTCAGGCCCGGCAGTTCGGCCTGCAACTCGTAGCCGCCATTGCGCTCGACCAGATCGACCGGCGGGACGGCAACGCCAAACGCGGGCCAGGCGACGGGGGGCATGGCTGCCTTGCGCGGCCAGGCAAGTCGAAGGTCGGGCCAGTCGAAATCGGCCATCAAACGGTCGATCTGATGCCGCAACGCGCGGATCGGCTCCCAATCCGGCGTCGGAGCGCCGACGGCATGGGCGGGATCACGCTTCACCTCAATCTCGGTCGTTTTGTCGGGCATCTGACAGTTCCTCAACCTGGCGGTTTCACACTGCAATCATTCTGGTTCAACCGGGCTTGCAGATCATTGACCGGCGTCAACGGCCACGCTCAACGCCCGCAGAAACAGATAGGGCTGCTCGAAGCCGGCACCGCCAGGCTGTCCAGACGGCTGCGCCGCTCGGCAATCCCACGGACCATTCTGTCAAAGCAGCTGTCGATCTGGCCAAGCGCAATCAACTGGTTCAGATCAGGAATTCTGAAATGCGAGGGATCCTTGATCTCGATGACGCCGGTCTCGGACAGTTTCCGGTTGATCCGGCAGATCGTCTCGACGGTCGTCCCCAGCAGGTCCGCGATATCCGCCCGTGGCAGCTGCATCGAAAGAACTGCTGTGCCGTCAGGAAGCGGCTGACAGGGCATGAACCGGGTGGACAGGGCCAGAAAGGCACAGAACCTTTGTTCAGGGCTCAATGCACCAAGAGACCAGGTCAGCCAGTGCAAGCGGTCAAGCTGATCCTGCTTCTGGCGAAACAGGTCGGTGCGCAATTCGCGGTTCTTGTTCAACATGGTCTCGAAGTTGCGCCGGTCGATTCGGCATAGCCCGCTTTGCGTGACGGTTTCGACGCTGACGTCCTCTCGAAGCTCCCCCTCAAAGCCGATGATTTCTCCGGGCAGGAAGAGCGACAGGATCGTACGACGCCCATCAGAGGCATAGCGTTGCAGACGCAGGATGCCGGATCTGACGAACCAGACATCGCGACTGAGGACGCCACCCGCAATCACTTCGCTGTCGGGTGCCCGGTCCTGGCGATGTCTTCCATCGCCGCAAAGCAGCGGGATGCCAAGAGGCAGGCCGCATCTCGTGTTCGTTGATCTGTGTCGAATGACGGCGCGAGCCGCGAAGAAGTCCCCGTCTGCCGTCGAGACCGTTGCAGCGGCTTGGTGTTCCATGCCTTCCCTCCCCAGTCTCCCGGATTGCTGCAGCAGGACAGGGCGCACCCCGCTCCGTCGGACCGGCATTCCGACAACCTGCACACGAATAGTGGGCAACGAATCGCCCGTTAAGACCCCACAGGATGAATGCCTTTCCGCGTCTGGCGCCTTGATCGATGTCAATGACGGACGGGCACCGCTGTGCTATGGATTTACCCGATCGTCAGGGAGGGTGCATTTTCCCGCGGCCAACCATCAATCCGCAGTCGAGGGTCCGGAAATGCCCAACCAGACAACACCTGCACTCGCGCTGAAAGCCGCCGTCGGCCATAGCAATGGTTTGCTGGAAAAGCTTCTGGATGCTCTGCCGCCAGAGGTGACCGCCAGGCTTATGGAGCTTGCGACCCTGCGGGATGTCGAATCGGGCGCGACCGTTGTCGAACGCGGCGTCCATTCCCAGGACATCGGCTATGTGCTGAACGGAACGCTGGCGATGGTCCAGATCCTGGAGAACGGAAAGAAGCACATCGTCGGGCTTCTTGTGCCGACCGACATCTATGGCCGCGTCTTCGATGGACCGTCCAACTACCGGATCGAGGCTTTGACGCCGGTCCGGATGCTGTCCTTTCCGCGTGGGCCCTTCGAGCAGGTTCTGCGCGAGAATCCGGGCGCCGAAAGGCTGTTTCTTGTGCATCTTCTGGACGAAATTGACGCCGCAAGGGAATGGCTGCTGCTGATCAGTGGTCGCAAGGCCGTCAATCGTCTTGCGTCGTTCCTGACGATCCTGCTGCGGCGCTCCCAGTTCAAGCGGCTTGGCAAGTCTGTGGTGGTGCATGTCCCCTTGGCACGCAAGGATCTGGCGCATTATCTGGGGGCCAGACCGGAAACCCTCAGCCGCGCCTTTCACGAGCTTGAAATCAAGGGACTCCTGCGGATCGTTGATCCTTACCACTTCGAGATTCCGGATGAACAGGCGTTGATGGCCGCCGCCGGGGATGATCTTGTCGTCACAGGCCGTGCCGGCAGCTGACGGGCGTCAATGCGACCGTCTGGCCGAAGATGGCGTGGCGCTGATCCACAGCATCGGGCGCACGGCACCGCCGAATGCGACAAACCCCTGGATTGCCAAGTATATCTTTCCGGGTGGCTATTTACCGTCACTGTCCGAAGTCGCCAAAGCGATTCAGGGCACCGGCCTCAGGATCGGGGACATCGAGTGTCTGCGCCTGCAGGACGCTGCGCCGCTGGTTCGACCGCGTCTACGCCAGCGCGGATGTGGCGGCGGCGTTGAAGGACGACCGGTTCGTGCGGATATGGCGCTATCATCTGGCGGCCTCGGAGCAGACCTGCCGGCACGGCCCGCAGGACGTGTTCCAGGTCCAGCTCTGCCGCAAGCCAGATGCCGTGCCGATCACCCGAGACTGTCTTTACCCGCCGCCGGTGCAAAGACTGGCGCAGGCTGCGGAGTGAGCGCCCCGCCGCTGTCGCTACAGGGGCACGTCATCATAGCGCCGCGGCTTTGGCGGTGCCGTCAGCCCCGCTGCAGTCGCCTTGCCCATCAGATCCAGCATCTTGCCCGCCTCGGCGGCGTATTGTTCCTGCGCGGCGGTGAAGAACTCGGCCTGGATCTTTCGCATCTCCTCCAGACTGGTGCAGGCCAGCATCGCTTGCTGCGTCTTGATATCCCGTTGCAGCCGGTCCCAGACGAACCGGACCGCTTCGGTCCCCATGTCCATCCAGGCCTGAACGGCAACTGTGCCGACCGCCATGGGAAGACCCGTTCCTGCCAATCCTGAGGGCTGGGGTCCGGTCGGATCTTCGGTCTTTGGCTTGTTCGCGGGCATTGCGTTTCCCTTCCTGTGGTGTTGTGGTCGGGACGAGTGTCCGATCATTGATACTGCGTTATGGCGGCGCCACAAACCCCTGCAACAGGACCGCCTGTGGCCGACTTCGTTCAGCGGCTCAGCCCGGTTGGATCAAGCACGGGACTGATCCGCCGACCGGTGTGCACCCGGGCCAGGCATTGCCCGACCATGGGCGCGACGCTCAGCGTGCCAAGCCGGGGGTCCGGGGCAGCGGGCGCGATCGGCCCCGCCGTGTCCGTGACGGTCAGCGAGGTCATTGCAGGGTCAAGCAGCCGCTCCATCGCGGCCGCGTCACAGAAGGCGTGTGTCGCCATGAGGTGCACCGAACGCGCACCACGCAGGCGGCACGCCGCTGCCGCGCGCAGCATCGTCTCGCCGCTTTCAATCATGTCATCCACGATCCAGACATCGTGACCGGCCACATCGCCGGCAAAGAGGTCACCGCTCATCACGCCCCCGGACCGATGCTTTTCGACCACGGCAAAGCCTGCGGGCGTGTTGCGGACCAGTTCCACCGCCTGCCGCAGCAGCTCGGCCCGTTTCACGCCGCCAAAATCGGGCGACAGGATGGTGACGGGGGCATCGCCTGCCCAGTCTGCCACTTGGGCCGAGAACAGCCGCACTGTATCGAGATTGATGGTCCGGCAGCGAAATCCGTTCTGAAAGGCCGCAAGGTTGTGCACGTCAACGGTGACCAGCGTGTCGGTGCCGACGGCTTCGAACAGCTGCGCCACATAACGCGAACTGACCGGATCGCGCGCCTTGGTGACCCGGTCCTTCCGGGCATAGGGCAACCATGGCGCGACGGCGGTTACCCGTGCCGCGCCGTGATCGCGGCAGGCCGCGATGAAGAACAGCATCCGGACAAGGTGATCGTTCACCGACATCCCGTCCGTCGCATGCAGGGACGAGACGACAAAGACATCGCCGCCGCGGACGCTGACCAGGGGCCGCATCTTGTGTTGCCCGCCCTTGAAGTCGCGCGCCTCCAGAGCGGCCAAGGGGTACCCGGCCGCATGCGCGATGTCGCCGCCAAGCGAATGGAGAGGGGTTAGATCGAAAATCTGCATGGCGGGCAATCTGGCACGCCTCGCAAAGCGACTCATTGACGGTCGTCAATGATGGCCTGCCAGCCGAGGTAGACAATGCCTCTGGCTGTGGGCGCTGGTTTGTCGAAAAGGGTCCGGGTGGTCAGCCTTGTGCCGCCCGTCAGCGCGCCAGGTGAAAGAGGGGCATGAGATGAAGACGACCGGGATCACCGCTATAGACCATGCGCCGCAGGTCGTGGCCGAATGGCTGAACCTGCTACAACAGGATCTGGGATGGCCGGACCGCAGCAGGGCGTACCTTCTGCTGCGCGCGACACTGCACGCCATCCGCGACTTCCTGAGCGTGGACGAGGCGGCGGATCTTTCCGCTCAATTGCCGCTCTTGATCCGCGGCATCTTCTTCGACGGCTGGGTTCCGGCAAAGACGCCCGCCAAGGCGCGGTCAGTCGACGATTTCCTTGACCGCGTGACGAATGCCTTTTCAGGCGACCCGCTGGCTGAGCCCGATGTGGCGGTCGCTGCGGTTTTCTCGGTTCTGCGTCGGCAGATCAGCCCGGGGGAGTATCAGCAGGTCGCATGGGCAATGCGCAAACCCCTGCGCGATCTGTGGATGTGATGACGGCCCCGGCTGGCTGCCCGGAGGCGGTCCCGGTGGGCGACAAGGTGGCGTTCCTGACCGGAATGCCGGGGGTTGTGCAGGTCATCGAGACACATATGGCCTTTGTGTTCCTGACCGCCGATCTTGCCTTCAAGCTGAAGAAGCCCGTCAGCTTCGGATACTTCGACCATCGGACTCTGGCCGCTCGCGCCACCGCCTGCACTGAAGAGGTGCGGCTGAACCGCGTTCTTGCGGGGGATATCTATCTTGGAACGGTTGCTTTGGTGCTGTCGGAAACAGGCCTTGCCTTTGGGGACGATGGGCCAGTGGTTGACGGGCCAGTGGTTGGCGGGCCTGGGGTTGACGGGCCAGTGGTCGACTGGCTGGTCCAGATGCGACGGCTGCCCGCTGACCGGATGCTGGATGCGCTGATCACGGCGCGGCAGGCATCACCGTCGCAAGCCGAGGTTGTGGCTGTGCTCGCACATCTGGCGCGATTCTATCGCCGACAACAGACGTCGCCTCCGCCAGCGGGCCTCTACCTCGCGCACCTGCAACGAGAGCAGGCGGTCAATTCGGAAAACCTGCACCAGATGGCGCGGTTTCTGCCGGAGATCCCGTTGGCTCGGGTCACCACGGATCTGGAAGACCGGGTCGCTCGAATGAGCTCCGAAATCGCGGTGCGCGAGAAGGCCGGGTTGGTGGTCGAAGGACACGGCGACTTGCGACCCGAGCATGTCTGCCTGACCGACCCGCCGGTGATCTTCGACCGGGTCGAAACCGCGCTGGAGTTGCGGGTGATCGATGTCTTCGACGAAGTCGGTTACCTCGCCGCCGAATGCGCACTTCTGGGTCGGCCTGATCTTGGCGTTTGTCTGATGAGAGGGCTGGCTGAGGCCGGCTTCGCGCCGCCCTCGCCGGACCTTCAGACCACCTTTGCCATGTTCCGGCTGGTCACGCGGGCACGGCTGGCGCTGGATCATTTGCGCGATCCCTCCCCGCGTACCCCTGACAAATGGCCTGCGCGTGCGCGGGTCTACCTGACCGAAGCCATGCGCCTATCACGGCCCGCGCCCGGACGGCGCGGGCCCTGATCCTGCTGCGGCAAGGATGGCGCGCACGTCCTCATCGCCGAGCTGCGGAAAGCTGGTGTAGTGCTGGCCAACAGCGATGAATGCGACGGGTGCGGACAGGCAAACCACTTCGTCTGCAAGCTGCGCCACCTGGTCCAGCGCGTCGGGGGAAGCGACCGGTGCGGCGACAACGACGCGAAGCGGGTGATCGACCCGGACCGCGGCGATGGCCGCCCGCATCGTGGCGCCGGTGGCAATACCGTCATCGACAAGGATCACCACCCTGCCTTGCAGCGCCCCCGGCTGCAGGCGTGTCCCCCAGAGCCTGCGGCGGCGCGCCAGTTCCGCCCGTTCCGGCGCGGCCCGCGCCTCAATCGTGGCGGCATCAATGCCGTAGAGGTTCACCAGTTCGTTATTCAGGACCTTTGTCCGCCCCTCCGGTCCCGCGATGGCACCCAAAGCCAGTTCCGGGTGCCCCGGCATCCCGATCTTGCGCACAAGAACGATGTCCAACGGGGCCTTCAGATCCCGCGCCACCTCATCCGCGACCGGCAAGCCGCCGCGTGGCAGTCCCAGAATGATCGTATCGGGCCCGGCAAGATGCCGAAGCGCGCGCGCCAGCACACGCCCCGCCACCCGTCGATCAGAAAATGTCGGATCCATCCTGCAACTCGCGCGAAACCACCTCTGCCAACTCTTGCGCCGAATGGTGCAACAGGTTCTTCGGCACCTCACGGATCACCAGGTCAGCCAGGGTCTGCGGCATCATCTGGCGCAGATGCCCCAGCGTGTCATGCTCGGCGAAGACCGCCAGCCTGTCAAAGTCACCGGCGCGGCGGTGGCTTTCCAGCAGGGAAATGACCTGACGGATGAACTCCCGCTGGTCTTCGGCAACAGGATCGCTGGCGTATTCCATGGCCGACCGGCGACCGCCGCCCATCGAGGCGAAAGAGCGCCCCGGCTTGTCCGACATGATGTCTCGCAGGTTCCGCGACTCGGATCGCAAGACCAGCTCTGTAAGTGCGTCATGGCCGCGGGCAGAAACCCCACGCATGATCCGACAACGTGCGCCGTTGATCACCAAAGCCCATGTTCTGGAAGTGTCCCTTTTCATGGTGATGCTGTGCTCCGACCTGAGACTCCTGTTGCAGATTGGCATGGGCCCGTCGACGGGTGCATTGATTGCCGTCAAGATCACGACGCTGGAGATGCAGCAGCTTGGATATGTGCATGGTCCCGGCGGCAGCCAGCCTGCGCAGATTTGGTCGACGTCAATCCACGACGTCGCAGCACCGGCGAGGAATGCTGTTGACGTGCCTTTTCAGTCGAGTGGCTCGGTGCGCGTAAAGACCGTATGAAAGCGTAGCCGCTGATCCCGACTGCTGGAAGGTCGGATGGTGTACCCGATCATTGCCAAGTCCGGACTCGCGGGCCTCAGAAGACCCGGTTTCCCGATCGACCGCCCGGTTGCGAGCGTGTCCGGGTGGACCGGCGGGTCCTGATTGAGGCACTCCCGATTTGATGGCTGCCGCGCAGGTTTGCACTCAATCCCGAGGCTTCAGACCCCTGGCATGACCGTGCAATCCCTGGCATCAAGCGTCCGGACTGGATCATCGGGACCGCAGGTCTCGCCGCTGACGGGATACGTGCTCTCGGCACAACCCGTGACGCAAAACGTCATCATGACGAGCGTAATCTATAGAAATCGTTTCATCATATTGGTTTCCATTCCTTGATTGACTGCCTTGACAGGACTGACGTTCCTTCAGAACCGCGCGCATTTCATTGACGGCCATTAAGTATCAGAACGAAGCGAAGCCGCAAAATCCTTTTCAGCCATGTATGACATACGTCAACGACAGACGCGTTCCCGCGCCCAAGATTGTGTCTGACACCCCGACTCGGGGTGCCGTGGTTGATCCGGACGCTTCGAGGCAGTCGTAGCGGCCTTTCATTGATGCACCGAGAGGGAAGATGGCTTACGCAGTTATCAAGAAAGCAGTTCGGCAAACTGACGTCAGCCGATTTCTTACAGGCTGGACCGCAGCCCGCGCGCGGCTACAGGGCCTGCCAGGTGGCGGGTTGAACATCGCGCATGAGGCGGTGGACCGGCACGTTGCAGCGGGCCATGGAGCGCAAGCCGCGCTGATCTGGCTGGGGCGCGAGGGCGTACGGCAGGTGCTGAGCTATGCCGATCTGGCCGCCGACGCTTCCCGTTTTGCCAACGTGCTGCGCGCGCATGGCATCGGTCCGGGGGAGCGGATGTTTCTGCTCTCGGGCCGGGTGCCTGCGCTTTATGCCGCCACGCTCGGCGCGCTGAAAGCCGGGGTGGTGGTCAGCCCGCTGTTTGCCGCATTCGGCCCGGAACCGGTGCGCGCACGGATGGAGATCGGCGGGGCTTCCGTGCTGGTCACGACCGAGGCGCAGTATCGCCGCAAGGTTGCCGACTGGCGGGCCGACATGCCGGGGCTGAAGCTGGTGCTGATCATTGGCGATGACGCGCCCGAGGGTTGCGTGGCACTTGGCCCGGCGATGGCGGCGGCCCCCACCACTTTCGAGACCCACCCGACCCTGCCCGAGGACATGGCGCTTCTTCACTTCACCTCGGGCACCACTGGCCTGCCAAAGGGCGTGGTGCACGTGCATGAAGCAGTGGTCGCCCATGCCGAAACCGGGCGACTTGCCCTGAACCTTCGGCCCGGCGATATCTACTGGTGCACCGCCGATCCCGGTTGGGTGACGGGGATGAGCTATGGCATCATCTCGCCCTTGTGCAATCGCGTGACGATGGTGGTGGACGAGGCCGAGTTCGACCTTGACCGCTGGTACACAATCCTTGAACGGGAAAAGGTGCAGGTCTGGTACACCGCCCCTACCGCGATCCGCATGATGATGCGCGCGGGGGATGCGGCGGCCAAGGGGCATGATTTTTCCGCCTTGCGGTTCCTTGCCTCGGTCGGCGAGCCCCTGAACGCCGAGTGCGTGATCTGGGGGCAGGGGGTGTTCGGCCTGCCGTTCCACGACAACTGGTGGCAGTCCGAGACCGGTGGCATCATGATCGCCAACACCGCCGAGATGGACATCAAGCCCGGCGCAATGGGCAAGCCCCTGCCGGGGATCGAGGCCGGGATCGTGGCGCGTGAAGGCGACGCGGTGACCGAACAGCCCGACGGCGCGATCGGCGAACTGGCGCTGCGGCCCGGCTGGCCGTCGATGATGCGGGCCTATCTGGACCAGCCCGAACGCTATGCCAAATGCTTTGCCGGTGGCTGGTATCTGACCGGCGACATCGCCATGCGCGACAGCGATGGCTATTTCTGGTTCATCGGCCGCGCGGATGATCTGATCAAGTCCTCGGGCCATCTGATCGGCCCCTTCGAGGTGGAGAGCGCGCTGATCGAACACCCCGCCGTGGCCGAGGCCGCCGTGATCGGCATCCCGGACGAGACGGCGGGTGAGGTGGTCAAGGCCTTCGTCACCCTCAAGGCGGGGTATGAACCGGGCGAGGCGCTGGAACGCGAATTGCGCGGCCATGCGAGGAAACGCCTCGGTTCCGCCGTCGCTCCGCGCGAAATTGTCTTCCGCGACAGCCTGCCCCGCACGCGGTCGGGAAAAATCATGCGGCGGCTGCTGCGCGCCCGCGAACTCGGCTTGCCCGAGGGCGATCTGTCCACGCTGGAAGGGGATGCGAAATGACCAAGGTAAAGCTGGATCACACCCACGCCCGCGACCTCCTGCGCGGGATGATCCGTATCCGCCGGTTCGAGGAAAAGTGCTACGAGCTTTATACGCAGGAAAAAATCCGCGGCTTTCTGCATCTTTACGATGGCGAAGAGGCCGTGGCCGTGGGCATCGCGGCGGCGCTGGAGCCGCGCGACCGCGTTGTGTCGACCTACCGCGAACACGGCCATGCGCTGGCGCGCGGCATGAGCATGGAATCCGCGCTGGCCGAAATGTACGGCAAGGCGACCGGCTGCGCCGGAGGGCGCGGCGGGTCGATGCACCTGTTTGACGCCGAGACGAACCTGTACGGCGGCAATGCCATCGTGGGCGGCGGGTTGCCCTTGGCGGTGGGTCTGGGGTTGGGCGACCATATGCAGGGCGAAGACCGGGTAACGGTCTGCTTCTTTGGCGATGGCGCGCTGGCCGAGGGCGAGTTTCACGAGGCGATGAACCTGGCCGCGCTCTGGAAGCTGCCTGTTCTCTTCGCGCTGGAAAACAACCTTTACGCCATGGGCACGGCGGTGGCGCGGGTGCAGGCGAACACTGATTTCACCGCCCGGGCAGCAAGTTACGGGATGCCCGCCGAAAGCGTGGACGGCAATGATGTCGTGGCGGTCGAGGCAGCTGCGCGGCGGCTGGTCGAGGCGATGCGGGCGGGCAGCGGCCCGCAGTTCCTGGAATGTCGCACCTATCGCACCCGACCGCATTCGATGTTCGACGCCGAAAAGTATCGCGACAAGGCCGAGGTCGCGGAGTGGCGCAAGAAGAGCCCGATTGGCCGGTTCCAGAGCTGGCTGCTGGAAAACAACCTGCTGCATCAGGATGAGGTCGACGCCATTGAGGCCGAGGTCGAAGCCCAGCTTCGCAATGCCGTCGCCGCCTGCGAACAGGCCCCATGGGAACCGGTCGAGGATCTGACCCGTCATCTGGTGGCCGAAACAAGGCCCGCGCTGCCCGAAGCCGCTGCTCCGAGCGCGCCCGTTGACAGCACCTACCGCGACTGCTGTCGGGCGGCGATCACCGAGGCGATGCTCCGCGACGACCGCGTCTTCATGATGGGTGAGGATATCGGTGCCTATGGCGGCTGCTATGCGGTGTCGCTTGGGCTTTTGAAGGAGTTCGGCCCCGAGCGCATCCGCGACACACCGCTGTCTGAATCCGCCTTCACCGGCGCGGGCATTGGTGCCGCACTGGTCGGCATGCGCCCGATCGTCGAGATCATGACGGTCAACTTCTCGCTTCTGGCGCTGGACCAGATCATGAACACCGCCGCCACCATCCGCCACATGTCGGCCGGGCAGTTCGGCGTGCCGCTGGTGATCCGGATGGCAACCGGCGCGGGGCGGCAGTTGGCAGCGCAGCATTCGCATTCGCTGGAGGCGTTCTTTGCCCATATCCCCGGCCTCAGGGTCGTGGCCCCCGCCACGCTGGAAGACGCGCGCGGGATGCTGGCGACCGCGCTGCAGGACCCCGACCCGGTGATCATCCTGGAGCACGTCATGCTTTACAACATGACGGGAAAGATCGCCGGAAATGCGGGCGCAGTCGATATCGACCGCGCGGTGGTTCGGCGGCCGGGGCGCGACGTGACGCTGATCGCCTGGTCATATTCGCTGTGGAAAGCGCTTGAGGCTGCCGAGGCGCTGGCGAAAGAAGGCATCGAGGCCGAGGTGATCGACCTGCGCTCGCTTCGCCCGCTGGATGATGAAACCATCATGGCCTCGGTCGCCCGCACCCGCCGCGCAGTGATCGTGGACGAAGGTTGGCGCACCGGCTCGCTTTCCGCCGAGATCGCGGCGCGCGTGCAGGAGGCCTGTTTCTGGCACCTCGATGCGCCGGTCGCGCGGGTCTGTTCCGCCGAAGTGCCGGTGCCTTACCCCAAGCATCTGGAAACCGCCGCCCTGCCACAGGTCGCTGACATCATTGCCGCAGTCAAGGCGCTGCCGGGGGTGGTGGCATGAGCATCTTCACCATGCCCTCCCTCGGGGCCGACATGGAGAAAGGCAAGCTGATCGAATGGCTGGTCAAGCCCGGAGACCGTGTGGCGAAGGGCGATATCGTCGCGGTGGTCGAAACCCAGAAGGGCGCCATCGAGATCGAGATCTTCGAGGCGGGCGTGATCGGCGCCCTGCTGGCCGCGCCGGGCCAGACCCTGCCGGTGGGCGCGCCGCTGGCGCGTTTGGGGGCGGCGGGCGACGATGAAATCGCCACGGCCCCGGTGGCACCAAAGGCCGCAGTTCCTGTGCCCGCCCCGGCGCCGCCTGTTCAACCGGCAGCACCGGGCGCTGTGGCCACCGCGCCCGCCGCTGGCGGGACGGTGCTCGCATCGCCCGCCGCACGGGCCAGCGCAGCAGAGCGCGGGATCGCGTTGGAGGCCGTTGCCGGATCGGGCCCCGGCGGTGCGATCCTGCTATCGGATGTCGAGCGGCACGTCCCTGCACCTGCGACGCCGGTCGCCGAACCCGCGCGGGAGCAGCGTCCAAAGAGCAAGCCGGGCCTCGATATGACCGAGATGCGCCGGGCCATCGCCGCCGCGATGAGCCGCTCCAAGCGCGAGATCCCACATTACTATCTCAGCCACGACATCGACCTGCAGACCGCGCAGGACCGGCTGACTGCGCTGAATGCGGACCGCACCCCGGACCGGCGACTGCTGATGGGGGCGATGCTGATCCGCGCCACGGTGCGGGCGCTGGCCAAGGTGCCGGAACTGAATGGTCGGTTCGAGGCGGAGCCCTTTGCCGCATCGGCGTCCGTCCATTGCGGGCTGGCGGTGGCGATGCGGGGTGGCGGTTTGATCGCACCCGCGATCCTTGACGCACAGGGCATGGACCTTGACGCCATCATGGAAGCGATGCGCGACATGGTCGCCCGCACCCGCACCGGCCGCCTTCGCAACAGCGAGATCACCCAAGGCACGATCACGATATCTTCGCTCGGTGAGACCGGGGTCGATGCGTTGTTTGGCGTGATTTACCCACCGCAAGTGGCATTGTTGGGCTTTGGCGCGCCGCGCCTGCGGCCCATGGTGCGCGAGGGCCGCGTGGAGCCGCGCCTCGGGGTGACTGCCAGCCTTGCCGCCGATCACCGGGTCAGCGACGGCCGCCGCGGCGCGTTGTTTCTGTCCGAGATCAATCGCCTTTTGCAGGAGCCCGAGAGCCTATGACCCTTGATGAGATACGCGCGGCGTTCATAGCTGATCTGACCGCCGTCGCCCCCGATATCGACGCCGAAAGCCTGCGTGACAATGACCATTTGCAGGATGACCTGGGACTGGACTCCATGGACTTCCTGAACCTTGTCAGTGCCTTGCACAAACGCCTTGGTTTGCCGATCCCAGAGGTCGATTACCCCCGGCTCGCCACCACAGCACTTGCCGTGGCTTATCTGGATCAGGCGCTCGCGGGGTAAGGGACGTGGCAGGCCAGCAGACGCGGGGTCAGCGCTTCAGCGGATCACATGGACCGAACATTGCGCGTGGCGCACGACCCTGCTGGCGGTGCTGCCAAGGAAATAGTCCTGCAATCCGGGCCGGTGCGACATGATCACAATGCAATCCACCTGATTGGCCTCGGCCCATTCCAGAATCGTTTGGCCCGAATGCCCCTCGATGGCTCTGTTGCAACAAAGCAGCCGACCTGTATGATCTGCGGCGAAACCGGCAAAGGAACAAGACGTCACGGCTACGTCGCCGCAGAGACGATGCTTGATTCGCTCTTGGGCTCTGATAGCGTACCAAGAAGTGAGGTAAGTGCCGGGCGCTGCACTGCCACCACCTCTGCCTCATGGCGGCCGGCACGATGACGACCGTCGAATATCAGGCCTGAACAAAATCGGAGAAACCTGTCATGACCACTTCACCGCGGCTTTCCATCGTTCCAGTCGGATTGAGTCTGGGCACCTTTTTCGTCATCACCTACCTGCTGTGCATCCTTTTCGGCCTCTTGTTTTCGGTGCAGGGCATACACCAACTGTTTCCCATGCTGTTGCCGGGCTTCACATGGCTCACCTGGCCAAGCTTTCTGCTCGGCCTC
>JAYSQA010000376.1:0-7942 GCA_043721775.1 Rhodobacterales bacterium | reverse complement strand
TCAGTTTGCGGCGGAAATATTCCAGCTGCCGATCATTCATGAAAGGCTCGTCTTCGGCCGGGCGGTAATCTTCGGGCAGGAAGATTTCGGCTTTCATCTTGGCACTCTCCTTTTCCAGGCGGCTCCGACGGGCTGGCTGCAGGGGGCAGGCCGACAGGCTGTCCTGATTGGGGGTTCCTCTAGCCGAAAGGTCCGACCTTGTCACTAGCCGTTGCGACAATTTCCGCCCTGCTTTAGGGTTTCGACAATATGTCCAGCAGAGGCTTGAGATGACAGTAAAATTTGCCACAACCGCTGGTTATGTGGTGCCAGATGACCTGGCCTTGGCCGTCAACGCCGCCGTGGCTTTGGGGCGGCCCCTGCTGGTCAAGGGCGAACCCGGCACCGGCAAGACCGAACTCGCCCGGCAGGTGGCAACCTCTTTGGGCATGAACCTGATCGAATGGCATGTGAAATCCACCACCAAGGCGCAGCAGGGCCTTTACGAATATGACGCCGTAGCCCGCCTGCGCGATGGCCAGTTGGGCGCAGCGCGGGTCCATGATGTCGCCAACTACATCAAGCCCGGCAAGCTTTGGACCGCCTTCGCAGCCCCGGCCCGCGTGGTCTTGCTGATAGACGAGATCGACAAGGCCGACATCGAGTTTCCCAACGATCTGTTGCAGGAACTCGACCGGATGGAGTTTCATGTCTATGAGACCGGCCAAACCATTCGCGCCCTGCACCGCCCGGTGGTGATCATCACATCGAACAACGAAAAGGAACTGCCCGACGCTTTTCTGCGCCGCTGTTTCTTTCACTTCATCCGCTTCCCCTCCCCCGAAGGCCTTGCAGCCATCGTCCGCCTGCACTTCCCCGGCCTTAAGGAAAGCCTTCTGGCGGCGGCGCTGACCCAGTTCTTCGAGATCCGCGAGGCACCGGGTTTGAAGAAAAAACCCTCGACCTCGGAAGTGCTGGATTGGTTGAAGCTGCTGTTGGCCGGGGATCTGTCGCCCGAGGACCTGAAACGCGACGCAAGAACCAACCTGCCCCGGCTTTACGGCGCGCTTTTGAAGAACGAGCAGGATGTGCAGTTGTTCGAGAAGCTGGCATTCATGGTGCGGCGTGACCGGTAGCGCCAGATCGGTAGGGGCGGTCTGCTGCATCGGCAGCCGGAGGGGTTTCACACCCCTCCGGACCTCCCCGTGGAGTATTTGGACCTCGGTGAAGGGGGCGGGGGATAACGATACAGTGGCCTGTCTTGATAGCCCAAGCGGCGCAGGGTAAGGCTGGGGGAAGGACGGGTGGAGGCGGCGTGGCTGTCTTTGACGCGGGAAAAGACCGGGGCTGACCCGGCGCAAGGCAAGGGAATTCACGATGATTTGGCTACCGGCAATGGTGATTGGTGCGGTTTGGGGTGCATGGACGGCCGCCAAGCGCGGCGGGCGGCGGCTGGATCAGGCGCAGTATGGCGCGGTTTATGCGATTGGGTTGGGGCTTTTGGCGGTTCTAGCCTCGATCCTCATCGACCGGCTGACGCACTGAGATGTTCCAGCCCTTCTTCCTTTGCCTCAGGAAGACGGGTGTGCCGGTGACCCTGTCGGAGTATCTGGCGTTTCTGGCGGCGGTGGACTCTGGCCTTGTGACGCATGATCCAGAGGGGTTCTACCACCTCGCCCGGTTGTCGCTGGTCAAGGATGAGCGGTTCTTTGACCGTTTCGACCGCGCCTTTGCGACAAGCTTTGCCGGGCTGGAGGGGGTAACGCCCGAGGCAGTGCTGGCGGCCCTTGACCTGCCTGCCGATTGGCTGACCGCCAACCTTGCCCGCCACCTGACGGACGAGGAGCGCGAGGCCGTCAAGGCCTTGGGCGGTCTTGGCGCGCTGATGGAGACTTTGCGGCAGCGGCTGGAGGAGCAGAAGGCCCGGCATCAGGGCGGCAGCAAGTGGGTGGGCACCGGCGGCACCTCGCCCTTCGGCAACGCCGGCTACAATCCGGAAGGGGTTCGGATCGGGGGCACAAGCACACACCAGCGCGCCCTGAAGGTCTGGGAAAGGCGCGAGTTCCGCAATCTGGATGATGACGCCGAAATCGGCCCGCGCAATCTGAAGCTGGCCTTGCGGGCGCTGCGCCGCTGGGCGCGCGAAGGGGCCACGACCTTCGACCTTGAAGCCACGATCCACGCCACCGCCCGCCAAGGCTGGCTGGATGTTCAAGAGCGGCCAGAGCGGCGCAATGCCGTGAAGGTCTTGCTGTTTCTGGACATTGGCGGTTCCATGGATGCACATGTGCTAGTAGCCCAGGCGCTGTTCGTCGCCGCAAAGGCAGAGTTCCGGCAGCTGTCATTCTTTTACTTCCACAACTGCCTTTATGAAGACGTCTGGACCGACAACACCCGCCGCCTGACCCAGCGCACGCCCACCTGGGACATTCTGCGCCGCTTTGGCCCCGACACCCGGGCCATCTTCATAGGTGACGCCGCGATGAGCCTTTATGAGATTGATGCTCCCGGCGGCTCGGTTGAACACTGGAACCCCGAACCCGGACGCCTTTGGCTGGAGCGCGCCTGCCAGCAGTGGCCAAGACACCTGTGGCTCAATCCGGTGCCCGAGGATCAGTGGGGCTACAGCCGCTCTGCCGCGATGGTCAGGACTATTTTCGACGGAAACATGGTGCCCTTGACGTTGGCAGGACTGGCAGCCGGGATAAAGAAATTGCGATGAGTTGGATGGATATCACGGCCCTGTGGCGCAATAACCGCAAGGCCTTGTCCGGCTTTGTGCTGGCCGCAGGCGTGACGCTGTTCTTTGCTGTGCGCTTTGTCGCGTCGTTTCTGTACTGGCACGACCCCGCCCATATCCACGAACCGGTAAAGCCCTGGATGACCATCGGCTATGTCGCCAAGTCCTGGGGCCTGAACGCGCCCGATATCGACGCGGCGGCGGCCCTGCCCAAGCCCGCTGGCGGCCCCCCCTTCACCATCCGCGAGATTGCCCGCCAGCGGGGCGTGGCCGAGATTGACATCGTCAGGTTGGTTCAGGACACCGTTACCACCTTGCAAGCGCAGGTGCCCAAGCCATGACCGACTGGGTCATCGCCCTTGTGCCCACCTATGGCCTGTGGCTGCTGGCCGTCGTCACCTTCCTTGCCTGTCTTGCCCTGCCGGTGCCATGTCCCATCCTGATGCTGACCGCCGGGGGCTTTGCCGCCGCTGGCGACCTGATCCTGTGGCAATTGATCGCATCAGCGCTTGGCGGGGCCGTGGTGGGCGATCAGACCAGCTATCAGATTGGTGTCTGGGGCGGACATCCCTTGCTTCAGCGGCTGTCCGCCACGCCTGCCCGCGAAAAGCTGGTTCTGCGCGCCTTGCAGCAGATGGAGGCGCGGGGGCGGTTGGCATCTTCTTCACCCGCTGGCTGTTTACCCCTGTCGGCCCCTGGGCCAACTTTGCCGCTGGCGCCATGGCCTATTCCTGGGCCACCTTCACGGTGTGGGGAATTCTGGGGGCAGCCGTCTGGGTCGGCCTGTACTGCGGCCTTGGCTATGGGTTCGCGGGCAACATTCAGGCCGCAAACGACCTGGCAGGATCGGTTCTTGGCGTCATTGCCGGGGTGGCCGCCATGCTGGCGTTCGGCTGGTGGCTGATGGCCAGCCTCAGGCAGGACAAATCCCCGGCCTGACCCGCGCACCCCAAGAATTTTCGCCGAAAATTCTTGGGGTGCGCCGATTTTCAGCTTTTGGGGGTTCAGCTTTCGGCTTCCAAAGCTTTGCCCAACCGCCACAGCTGCGCCTTTTTCAGGAAGGCGCGCAAGCGTAGGGTCTTGCCCGACATCGCCTCGGCCCTTGCATGCACGGCATCAATCACGGCGCGCACCTCTGACGGGTTTTTCGACCACAACTCCCACAGGAACCCGTCCGGGTCACGCCGTTCGATGCCGTCGTCGGCCAGAATGTGCCTTGGGAAGTCGATGGCGTTGAAGGTCACGATAGCGTCGGCATGGCCTGCAATCGCCACCGCCAGCACATGCACGTCATTCGGGTCCGGCAGCGCCAGTCGAGATTCGATATTGGGCTGCTCGCGCACGGACGCCCGGGGAAAGGCGGCGCGGGCACGGGCCGCATCGCCCTCGGCCATCGCCTGCGCCACCGGGCCAAGCTTGGCGGTGGCCAAGATCCATTCGCGCAGGATGCGGTCAGACCATTGCGGTTCATAAAGCCCGCGCGCCGCAACCCCCAACAGCAGTTCCCGCAGCACCGTCGGGAACAGAACGCAGGCGTCCAAAACCGCCCGCATCAGTCAAGCCGGAAGAACAGCGACTTCAGGTAGGCGCTTTCCGCCAGCACCGGCAACATCGGGTGATCCGGGCCCGCAAAGCCGGTATAGATCATTTGTCCCTTGCGACCGCCCCGGCCAATTCCCCGCGCACAGGCGTTACGGAACGCCGTCAGGTCGGCCGCATGGCTGCACGAACACAAGACCAGATAGCCGCCCGGTGCCACCAAAGCCGCAGCCAGCTTGGCCACCCGCTCATAGGCGCGCAACCCCGCCTCCAGCGCGGATTTGTTCGGCGCGAAGGCGGGCGGATCACAGATGACCATGTCAAACCGCGCGCCCTCGGTCCCCAAAGCCTCCAACACGTCAAAGGCATCGCCTTGCCGCGTGGTGAAACCGGCAAACCCCGACGCCTCCGCCCCCTTGGCCGCCAAAGCCAAAGCCGGGGCTGAGGCATCAACGGCCAATGCATTCATCGCACCCCCCGCCAAAGCCGCCAAAGCAAAGCCGCCGACATGGCTGAAGACGTCCAGCACTGCGGCCCCCCTAGCCAGCCGCTTGGCAAAGGCATGGTTCGGGCGCTGGTCAAAGAACAGGCCGGTCTTCTGGCCACCCTCAAGATCGGCAAAATAGGTGGCCCCGTTCATCGGCACCGCAATCGGGCCATCCAACGCGCCCGCGATCAGGACGGTCTCGTCCTTCAACCCCTCAAGCCCCCGCGCCCGCCCCGTGCCATTCTTGATGACGGTGGAAACCCCGGTCACCTGCTTCAGGGCCGCCACCAAGGCGTCAATATGCGCCTCGGCCCAGGCGGCATTGGGCTGGATCACCGCCGCATCGCCAAACCGGTCGATGATGACGCCGGGCAGACCATCCGCCTCGGCATGAATCAGCCGGTAATGCGGCGTGTCATGCAACCGCTCGCGCAGAGCCAAAGCGGTCGTCAGGCGGCGGGCAAACCACGCCACATCAATCTGCGCCGTAACGTCCCGGTCCAGCATCCGCGCGATGATCTTCGACTTCACATTGACGGTGACAAGGCCAATCTGCCGTCGGTCACCATCCTCCAGCACCGCCAGGGCACCGGGCGCCAGCCCCGAGGTGCGCCGGTCCACCACCAACTCATCAGCATAAACCCACGGAAAGCCCAAGCGCACGGCGCGGGCCTCTGCCTTGGGGCGCAGGCGAACAACAGGGCGGCCATGCGGGGCCGAGGTTTGGGCGGGCTCGTGATCGAGGTCATTGGGGCTCATGCCCTTTCTTTACGGCCTTCCACCCGGTCTGAAAAGCCCTTGAGCCGCCGGAATGGACAAAGCACGCCTACAGATCAGCCCCGCGATCAGCAATCTGTTGCACAAACCCACCGTCACCGCCAAACTCAGCCCAAGCACAGCGGGGTTGTTAGCGCTAACGTACTTTGCTAGACTGCCCCCAGCCGTTCAGGCTTTCGAGGATTCCATGGCCCTGCACCCCACCATCGCCCGTGTGACCGACCGCATCCGCGAACGCTCGCTGCAATCGCGGGGGCTGTATCTGGACCGGATGGGCAAGGCGGTCGAAAAAGGCCCGGTGCGCGCCCATCTGTCGTGCGGCAATCAGGCCCACGCTTACGCCGCCATGACGCAAGACAAAGCGGCTTTGGCCGAGGGTCGTGCGCCAAATATCGGCGTGGTCACCGCCTACAACGACATGCTGTCCGCCCACCAACCTTATGAACATTACCCCGAACTGATCCGCACCACCGCCCGCCGCGTCGGTGCCACGGCGCAGGTCGCCGGAGGCGTGCCCGCCATGTGTGATGGCGTGACGCAAGGCCAGCCGGGGATGGAGATGTCACTGTTCTCCCGCGATGTCATCGCCATGGCCGCAGGCATCGCCCTGTCACACAACACCTTCGACGCCGCCATGTATCTTGGCGTCTGTGACAAGATCGTGCCCGGCCTGATCATCGCCGCCGCCACCTTCGGCCATATCCCCGCCGTTTTCGTGCCCGCTGGCCCGATGTCCACCGGCCTGCCGAATGAGGAAAAATCCCGCGTTCGCAATGCCTTCGCCAATGGCGAAGTCGGCCGTGACGCCCTGATGGCCGCCGAGATGGCCAGCTATCACGGTATCGGCACCTGTACCTTCTACGGCACCGCCAACACCAACCAGATGCTGATGGAGTTCATGGGCCTGCACCTGCCCGGCTCGTCCTTCGTCAACCCCGGCACGCCCCTGCGTGAAGCCCTGACCATCGCCGCCGTCGAACGCGCCTCGGCCATCACCGCCCTCGGCAATGATTTCCGCCCGGCGGGTGAAATCCTGGATGAGCGCGCCTACGTCAACGGCATCGTCGGCCTGATGGCGACCGGCGGCTCCACCAACCTCGTCCTCCACCTGCCCGCGATGGCCCGCGCCTCGGGCGTGCTGCTGGACTTGCAGGATTTCGAGGATATCAGCCAAACCATCCCCCTTCTGGCCAAGGTCTATCCCAACGGCATGGCCGATGTGAACTCCTTCCACGCCGCAGGTGGCCTTGGGTTGCTGATGCGCGAGTTGATGGACGTGGGCCTGCTGCACGAGGATGCCAAGACCGTCATGGGCGACGGCCTAAGTGCCTATCGTAAAGAGCCCAAGCTGCAAATGGGCCGCCTGATCTGGCAAGATGGCGCGAAAGAGACGCTGAACGACAAGATCATCCGCCCCATAGCCACCCCCTTCGCCGCCACCGGAGGGTTGAAGCAACTGACCGGCAACCTCGGTCGCGGTGTGATCAAAGTCTCGGCCGTAGCCCCCGAGCGTCACGTGATCGAAGCCCCTGTCCGTGTCTTCCACACACAGGACGCCGTGAAAGCCGCCTTCAAAGCCGGTGACTTTACGACCGACACCATCGTCGTCGTCCGCTTCCAGGGCCCGCAAGCCAACGGCATGCCCGAACTGCACTCGCTGACCCCGACGCTGTCGATCCTGCAGGAACGCGGGTTGAAAGTCGCCCTCGTGACGGATGGCCGCATGTCCGGCGCCTCAGGCAAAGTCCCCGCAGCCATCCACGTATCGCCCGAGGCGGCGGCAGGCGGCCCTATCGCCAAACTCCGCGACGGCGACGTGGTGCGCCTTGATGCGGTGGCTGGAACCCTCACCGTCCTTGCCCCTGATTTCGACACCCGAACCCCAGCCACCACCGACCTCTCCCACAACGCCTGGGGCTTGGGCCGCGAACTCTTCGCCGCCTTCCGCGCCCAAGTCGGCCCCTCGACAGAAGGCGCGTCAAGTCTGTACTGAAACCCGGGCCTAGACTGATATCGGAACGCAATCTGAACCCTGCGCCTCCGGCGGGGATATTTTAACCAGGATGAAAGGAATCAGGGTTAACAGGGTGAGACGGGACAGGCGGGGACGCCGATGACCGCCCAGTGTGAAATGCCCCTTGCCTCCCCCGGAAAACCGGCCCGAGGCAGGGGGACAGCGTACGCTCCTCTTGGCCCATTCATTCTGGCCCAAATATCCCCGCCGGAGGCTTCCACCCCTTCAACGAGCCCCAACGGGGCAAAAGGAGCCACAACATGACCCCCTCCGAACAATCCCGCGTCGCCGCCGAAATCTGCAACCTGGCACCCGTCGTGCCGGTGATCGTCGTGGACGACCTTTCTTATGCCCGCAATCTGGCGCTGGCGCTGGTCGCCGGTGGCCTGCCTGCCCTTGAGGTGAC
>JAYSQA010000375.1:0-3836 GCA_043721775.1 Rhodobacterales bacterium | reverse complement strand
CCATGCCGCTGCCCAAGGGGCTGGCCGGTGCGGCGGCGAAGATGGCCGTCAACAGGATGATCGAACGCGGCTGGCTGCAGGAGGTCGATGCTAACCTGCGGCGCGGCGAACCCCTCTGGCGCGAAACCGGCGATGGCCATGGAACCACGTTGGTGGTCACTGACGCGGGCCTGTTGGCAATCGGGATCGAGCCGGTTGTTGCCAAGGCAAAGGTCGCGGTCCTTGAAAATGCCGCCGATACGCCGGTGCCCAAGCTGCCCACGCCCCGCGCCGGGACCAAGCAGGCCATGCTGATCGCGATGCTCCAAGCGCCCGACGGCGCGACGATGGAGGAGATTACCGCCGCGACTCAATGGCAGTCGCACACAGCGAGGGGCGCGATGTCCGGGGCTTTGGGCAAAAAGCTGGGGTTGGTTGTAACCTCGGCGAAGGAAGAGAACCGGGGCCGGGTGTATCGGATCGTTTGATGTAGCGACGATCCTACAGGGGGCGTTGCGCTCATTCAGCAAAGCTGGCAGCCTATCGCGGATCCCCACAACTCAGGTTTCCATATTGTTTTATCTGCCACCACACGAATTCTGGTACCTCACTGTTGCCAGACTGTCGGTCACATTTGATGACAATCGCACCGGAGTCGGTACTGGTTTCTTCATTTACGATGGGACCAACTACTTCTTGGTCACTGCACGTCATGTCGTCGACTCTTCTTATGTCCCGAAAACTGCAAGCACCCAGGCGATCCTCAAAGCGGTGGACATTTCCTTTCAGTGTGCTGTCAATCCCGGAACGCAAAAAGCTGCGATTGGTTATCAAGTGCTGCGTGTGAGCGAACCAGATTTCGCATACGAAAGCGAGGACGTCGACGTCGCGGCGATCAAGATCCCTGTGACGGACCTACCGATTTGCACGATTGAAGACATAAGGCGGCCATGCTCATTTCCGCTTGATTACCTCGCAACCAGCGATGAGCTTGCCTCGCGATATGCTGGCGAGCCCGTCGTTTTTGTAGGCTTTCCTGACAACTCTCCTATGAACCGCGTCGGCACTTCGGAATTCCATTACCCAGTTCTCCGTCAAGGTGTGTTCGCCTTTCCGCCGGTTCATGGGATAGAAGTGCCGGGCAAACTCGGGAAAAATTATGGATTGATCGACAGCTTTGCTCAATCTGGATTCTCAGGAGGGCCAATCATATCCCTTCAGAAGGGTTGGGCAGATGGGTCTTGGCATCCGAAAGAGGACCACAGGCCCCCAAAAGTTGTTGGATTGATTTGTGGCCATTTTCGATCATCTCGTGACCGCGTCGATGGAGGGCATGCGGGTCTGTCGTTTTTCGCGCGATCAACCTCCATTTTGGCCGTGATACGGCAACTGCAGCAGGCAAAAACCTAGTTCAGTTCGCAAGCGGCACATGGGACTCTGAAACATCGACGTCGCACAGATCGCGGTGCCGGATCAGTCGACGGCTAGCACAGCCACCCTCCCCGTCGCCATCTCCCACCGCCGCACGGCGACGTCGCAGTAGACCGGGTCCAGTTCCATCGCGAAACAGCGCCGCCCAGCGCGTTCGGCGGCCACCAGCTGGGTGCCAGAGCCGCAGAAGGGTTCATAGATCAGATCGCCGGGATCCGAAAACGCAGTCAGCACCGCCTCGACCAGCGCCACCGGGAAGACGGCTGGATGAGATCCGGCAGCACCAAGCCCTCCCTTGTGACGCATGATCCGAAAGACCGAGTCCGGGATGCGGTGGCTCTGGATCGCGTTGCCGGTGCCGGTCTTGGCGTGGACGGTGCCGTCGGCTCCGCGCAGACCACCGCCGCCCAAAGTTTCGCCCGCGTGCTTGGATGGGACTGTCTTGTGCGGTTTGCGCGGTGCGCGGTTGAAATGGAAAATGAACTCGTGCGACGGAGCCAGGCGGCCGTTCCAGTCGCCCGGCAAGCCAGGCCCCTGGTCCCAGACATACCAGCCAAATCGCCGCCAGCCAGAGGTGCGCATCCATTCCACCCATCCTTCCCAATAGGGCTGCCATTCGCTGTCGCGATGCACGAGGCCGAGGTTGACCAGAACCTGCGCATCCGGGGTGACCGGTGCAACTGCGAATACGCCTTGCATCAGCGCATCCCAATCACCGACCTTTTTCTTAGCGGCGCCATAGTCGCGCTGCTGGGCATAGGGCGGCGAGGTGAACATCAGCGTGGCCTGTTCGCCCTGCATCAGTCCGGCAACGGCGGCTGGTTCGGTCGCGTCGCCACAACAAAGCCGTTGCTTGCCAAGCGCCCAGATGTCGCCCGACCGGGTGATCGGTTCGGCGGGCGGTTCAGGGATCGCATCGGCAGCGTCGTCAGAAATCTCCTTGCGGTCGTCGGCGTCGGCAAGCAAAGCGTCCAGTTCATCATCGGGGATCCCGATCAGCCCGAGGTCAAAATCCTCGGCCAGCAGCGCCTGCAATTCCTGCAGCAACAGGGCATCATCCCAGCCACCCAGCTCGGTCAACTTGTTGTCGGCGATGCGATAAGCCCGGCGCTGGGCTTCGGTCAAATGCCCCAGGACGATGACCGGAACTTCGGCCAGTCCAAGTTGCGCCGCCGCCAGGATGCGGCCATGGCCCGCGATCAACTCGCCATCAGCGGCCACCAGCACCGGCACTGTCCAGCCGAACTCGGCCATGCTCGCGGCGATCTTGGCCACCTGATTGGCGTCGTGGGTTTTGGCGTTGCGAGCGTAGGGTTTCAGCTGGGCCAGCGGCCAATATTCGATCTGCTTGGGCGAGAGGGGCGCGTTCATGCCGCGAGCCTCTTGGCCTTCAGGTCGGCAAAGGTCTCGCCGGTGTCAGCCAGCACGGCATTGGCACCGGTGAACTGCTGCCAGCGCTCGATGGCCACATCGACGTAAGCCGGGTTCAATTCGATTCCGAAGCACACCCGCCCGGTGGTTTCCGCTGCGATCAGCGTGGTGCCGGATCCCATGAAGGGCTCATACACCGCCTGACCGGGGCTGGAATTGTTCAGCATCGGGCGGCGCATGCATTCCACCGGCTTCTGGGTGCCGTGCACGGTGGCGGCGTCCTGGTCCTTGCCCGAGATGTGCCAGAGCGTGGTCTGTTTCCGGTCACCCGCCCAATGGCCCTTGCCGGTTTTTTGACGGCATACCAGCAGGGTTCATGCTGCCAGTGATAATCGCCCCGGCTAAGGACGAGGCGATCCTTGGCCCAGATAATCTGCGACCGGACGGCGAAACCTGCCGCCAGCAGGCTCTCGGCCACGGTCGTGGAATGCAGCGCGCCATGCCAGACATAGGCCACATCGCCGGGGAACAGCTCCCACGCTTCGCGCCAATCGGCACGGTCGTCGTTCAGCACCTTGCCCGTGCGCTTGGTCTTGGCGGCACCCACCTGGTTGCGCCAGGACGGATCATATTCCACGCCATAGGGCGGATCGGTGACCATAAGCAGTGGCTTCACATCGCCAAGCAGACGGCCGACCACATCGGCGGAAGTGCTATCGCCACAGATCAGGCGGTGCGACCCAAGCTGCCAGAGATCGCCCGCCACCGACACGGGCGTCACGGGCGGGTCCGGAATGTCATCCTCGCCCTCGACAGCACCGCCTTCCACCTGATCCGGATCGCGCAGCAGGGCGTCCAGATCCTCGTCGGTGATCCCGAGCAGCGACAGGTCGAAATCCTCGGCAAGCAGCCCCGCGATTTCGTCGCGCAGCAGTGCCTCGTCCCACTCGCCCAGTTCGGTCAGATGGGGTGGTTGCCGCCCTCCCCAGACGGCATCGCAATGTGCCAGGATGATGGTCTGAGAACCATGAAGCGGAGAGGACGGCGAGATGAAA
>JAYSQA010000374.1:0-75227 GCA_043721775.1 Rhodobacterales bacterium | reverse complement strand
ACGCCCTACGAGTTCATCTGCAAACAATGGACAATCGAACCCGAAAGGTTCAACCTAAACCCGATCCATCAAATGCCGGGACTGAACACCTGGAACGGCGTGATCCTCCAGTAATGCGCGCGGCCTACCGGTTCTTCGCGGCCGGCCAGCACCGCCTGACCGTCTCGCAACGCCAGCCAGCCGCTGTCGCGCATGCAGGGCCGCAGCCGGAAGCCGCCAAGATCGCGGTACAACAGCCAGTTTGTCGTATCAAAGCGGTCAATCAGCGCCGCGCGGCCAAGGCTGACGATGTTGCCGGACCCGGCCAGCCGACACTTTTCCTGGCCTTGGTTCAAGAGCGACCATGTCCCGCCGTCATTCAGCCTGATCTGCCAGTTGGTGCCGGTGAAAGGCGCCTGCCGCGAGGGGACAACTTGCACGGTCGAGGCGTGAACGTTGCCATCAAGAAACAGGTGACCAAGATGCTCTTGCGGTGAAATCGACACGCGGGCCCCGCTGGCAATCCACTGGCCGTCGCAACTGAACGCCGCGTCCACCCGATCAAGGTCGTCAAACCGGATCATGCGGTGGCTATGCGACAGGTCGGCGGGATTGGCGTCAGCCATGCAGCACCTTGAACGCGAAGGGTTCGGCCACTTCTTGCCAGAATGCCGGGGTGGAGGTGACGGCCATCCGTCTGGCATAATGGCCGCGCAGATCGTCATAGCCTTGGGTAAAAGCGCTGAGCGCCACAAAGAAGCGGGCGGCCACGATGCTGAGAGCGGCAATCCGTTCAGCATCGTTGGGGTTGTAGATCGAGCGACGCTCGGTATGCGGGTTCCACAGCACGACACTGTCAATGGGTGGTTCATCAGCTTGCGTCGGCATATAGAGGAAACGCGGGTAGGCGGTCAGCTTGCCTTCGCGCTGCGAGGCATCGCGCATGGTGTCGACCAGTTCATCGGGAATGACGGCAAAGGCGGATTCGAAGCTTTTGAAGCGGGTGATCATGGCGATGTAGTGGTCGGCGAACGACGGCTCCATCAGACGGTCCATTGCGACCAGATCGGCCAGCGCCTCGGAATAGACGGTCAGGCCAGCGACGTCTGACACCGACAGGTGCGCCAAAGCGCGGGCATGGAAGAAGGCCGCGAGTTCGTCAGGCTTGTCCTGACCGTAAGCCATGTTGATGATGATGCCATGCGCGATGGACATGTATTCCTGCGCATAGGAATGCGCCGGTTCATGCCAGGCGGCCATGTTGGGGTTTGACAGCGTGATGCCGCCCGCCATGGCGTGCCGCAATGAGTATTCGATATCATCGCCGCGCAGGAAAACGGCAATCGGCAGGCCAATCTGGGCAATGCGGCCATAGGGCATCGACAAGAGGATGAAGGTTCCATACTCGGCGTGGTGCAGCTTGGCCATTTCGTCCAGATGGTCAAGACCACGGAAATCGCGGTGATGGCGCAACAGACGCGGGGCGACGCCAGTTCGTTGACCTTGCGGGTTGTCCTTGGTGAAGCGGCCCCAGAAGCCGCCATCCTCCCACAACCGGCGCGGTTCAGACTTCATGAAGACCGGCAGCGTGTGAAAGGCATTGTCGCGGCGGAACAAGGTCGCCCCCCAGTTGCGCGCCAGCGATTCCAATGAGATTTGCAGGTCATCGTCGGCCAGAACCACCTCGTTCACCGTGATGCCCGAAGCCTGAACCGCGTTTTGCAGGGCCAGCAGTTCAATGCTCATATTGCCGCCACCGCCCATGTTGGGACCAGACAGGACAAAGCTGTTCAGGGTGAAGCCCGCCAGATCGGCATAGGTTGCAGGCGTCACCTCGGGTGAAGCATCGTAAATCAGGAACAGAGTGTTGGCTAAAAGGTGGTCATGCGCCCCCCGGTTGGCGGTTTCCTGAAACCGGGACAGCAGCAGTTGCACATCACGGGTGCGGCCAAAGGTGCGCATCACGACAACCATCCGCCCCTCGGTCGCGGTGGGGGCCATAACCTCCCATGTGACGTCAAGCACTTCGCAGGTGTCACCAAGGGCGCGGGCCACCCAAAACAGCCGGGCACCGCGCGGCAAGGACTGAACCGGGCCAAGCTCGATCAGTTCCGATGACGGATCGGGGGACGATACGACCCGTTCAGCAAGAGGCATCGGGGCATGCCCAAGGCGGCTTTGGTAAACGATGATCTGGAAGCGCCCGCGAAACCGCACCTTCAGCCACAGGTTCATGTCCTGACCATGCGAGGACAGAATTTGCGGGAAGAAGGAATTGCGCAGCGTGCCGGTGTTGAGCATCTCTTGGTTGAGCAGGCGCAGCGCCTCACCCGGGCGGGGGCGGAAATCGTCCGGTTCGTCAACGAAAAACAGATCGTCCAGGCCCATGATGCGGTTCGAAAGGTCAATGCCCTGAATGCGAACCATCTCGCCCTGCGCAATGGGCCGGGTTTGCCCGGCCCACCGACCAAGCGCGCCTGCAAGAGCATCAACGGTCTGAGAAAACGCGGTCGTATTCATAAAGCGGCAGCCTCCGAACTTACGGCAGGGTCATGGGACGGGAACCAAAGACACGGACTGCGCCATGACAAGCTGCGCCACAGTATGATCCGCCATCGCATAAGCAATGCCCGAAGCCCCTGCAACTGACAAGACATGCGCCAGAACCGAAACCGCCAGCGTCCGGGGATCGCGGCAGGAGCCGATCAGGCCGAAGTCGGGGCGCAGGTTGGCGATAAGGTCGTCGGTGACGCCCATGGCGCGCAAATCCTCCAGCAGGCGCTGACGGGCCCGAAGGCTGCCCTGCGCGCCGATGAAGAAAGCGTCAGACGCCAGGACCTGCGCCAGAAGCCGGGCCTCATTCTCATGATCATGGAAGAACAGGGCAATGGCGGTGCGGCGGTCTGGCACCGGGCAGGTATAGCTGCGAAAGCTGGGCACAATGGTGATGTTCAGGGGGCCTACGCGCGACAGGTCGGTTTGCAAACCTTCCTGGCCGAACAGGGTCACGTCGTAGCCCGCCGCCTGCGCCATCAGGGCGAAGGACATCGCCTCAATCCCATGGCCATAAACCCAGAAGCGCAGTTCGGGCTCCAGCACCACGATCATGTGACCGGCGGCAGCGCGCTGGCCTTGCAGCAGCAGCATCAGGGCGCCAGTTTGCGGGTTGACGGCAAGCGCCGCGTCCTGCCGCGCATCACCCCGGGCCAGAACCGCGCGCAGAACCACAGGGTCAGGGTTAGCGATCAGCAGGATCGACAGGCCGCCACCACACGGCAGCTTGAGGTCGAAGAATGGCGAGCCCTGGCCATAGCGCAGGGTCCTTGGCTGGCGAGTTTGCAGCACTGCGGCCGCATGTTCGGCAATGTCATCCTCGATACAGCCCGACGACAGCGAGCCTGTGCGCTGACCCTGCGGCCCAAATGCCATCATGGTGCCAAGGTTGCGATACGAGGTGCCGACAATTTGCGTGATCACGGCAAGAACGCCCCCGGTTTCGGTCAAGCGGCGCAAGGGAACCCGGTTGGAAGCGTATTCTATCATCATTCTCACTCTCCCCACCTTGCAATGTGGAGCAGGAAGACCGCCTGTGCCAGCCTTGATTTGCCCCCATTGTTTCAGGCCGGCGTTAATTTGCCGCAGGCTCCCGGATTGCGGTGATTACCGAAGTCAACGCTTCGACCCCACCGGGAAGCATGGCGGATACGCCGTTGGTGCCGCTGCGAATCTCGGAAATCTTGCCGTAGTATTCGACATCGGAGGATTCCAGCAGTTTGTCCTTCTGATAGCTTTCCAGCGACAGCGAATAAATCCCTTTGGGCAGGGGGTTGCCCGTGGAATCAAGACCCTGCCATTGGTAATCGGCGCTGCCCAACGGCAATTGGGTGCGCGACACCTCTTGTCCGGCCTGGGTCTTGACCACCAGCACCGCCTTGTCGGCATCCGAGGTGGGGTTGGGCGAAATCGTCACCGGAGTGGACCCGTCAAAATAGGCCGGAGCCGCCAGACGCGCCTCTTTGCCGACCCATCCGACCATCTGGCCCATCGAGCCAAGTGCGCCTTGGCCCAGCATCCGGGTCAGAAGGTCATTGGTCCTGGTCTGCTGTTCAACCCCCGAAAAAGTGGCAAGTTGCACGGCAAGTTGATCCGCGCTCATCGGGTTGAGCGGGTCCTGGTTCTTGATCTGTGCCGTCATCATCTTCAGGAAAGTGTCATAGTTCTTGTCGTTGTTTTGCTTGGCCGTGGGGGTCTTGGTGGCGGTCGCAGAGGTGGCCGCAGTTGTGGCTGCAACGGTCATGGTCTGTCCTTTTTCAAAGCCGCAGATCCAGCCCTGACCCGGAAACCGGACGACGCTGGGCTGAAAGCGTGGCGGGGGTGATAGCGAGAGGGTCTTCAAAGGCGTCCATGCGCTGCTGATCCGGCACAGCACGCTCGTCGCGTTTGTTGCCCCATTGGCCGAAGCTGAGGCTGCCGATATCAAGGCCCGACGCTTTGAATTCCTGACGCAACTCATCGGCATTGCGACGCAGCAGGTCAAGGGTTTCAGGCCGTTCGGCGGCAAGAGTGACCTGCACCTGATCGCCGTGCGTGACCAGATCAAAGCGCAGGCGACCAAGTTCTGCCGGTTCCAAAATCAGCTCGGCCCGGCTGTGGCCAGAGTCGAGAACGGAATGCGCGAGGGTGATGGAAAAGCCTTTGGGCATGGCGTGGTGCGCGTGATCTGCTGGCACAGCGACATGCGACGCCGAAACGGCAACCTCCGCAAGGTGAACCGCCCCGGCACGGGACGCAGAAGCCGGTTCCGACACCGGCGCAGAAATCGGCACAGAAACCGGCACAGAAACCGGAGCGGCAGGCTGGGCAACACGTGCAGCGATGGGTCCGGCAGTTGGGCCATTGGTGGACACAGCAGGTGGCCCACCCGACAGTGCATACTTTTCCGCGGCGGCTGACGGAACGTGCCGGCTCGTTTTGGCTTGGGCGGCCGTTGGCACCAGAGCGTGCGGTTCAAGCCCGTCACGTGCCACAACCGGCCCGTGAAGCGTACCTTGCGACTGGGCCGGGGTTGCAGTCAGCCGACGTCCCGGCTTTTCAGAAATGTTGCTTGCGGGCCGTGGCCAGCCGAAGCGTTCTGGCAGATCGGCAGTGGACGCAAGGCCCCCCGCCAGTGTCGCGGTCATCTTGCCCCCGCTTGTAATGGGTGCGGCTGTCATAGGAGAGGTAGTGACAGAAGAAGTTGTCGCGGGCGCAATGATCCGGGAACCGGCGAACTGAAGCGCGGCTGTTACGGGAACGGCTGTATTGAGAACGCCAGTAACGGGACTGGCCGCAGCGGGACTGGCTGCTACGGGGATGGCCGCTACGGGAATGACTGTCACAGGCGCAATCGTCCTTGAACCGACTGACTCAGGCGCGGTTATAACAGCAGCAGTTTTGTCGGGAATGGCTGTCAAAGGTGCATGAGTCGTGGAATCAGGCACCGCTGGCTCAGAAGCGGTGGCCATTGACGAGGCCAGCATCGGAGCGGTTGTTACGGAAGCGCCCGTTACGCGAGGCTTTGCCGACGGCCCGATCACAACTGGGGCCGTTGCCACGAGGCCAGTCTTGGAGGCAGGAACCCCCAAGCGCCCGGTCGCATCGAATCCAGCCGCGCGGTGTGTGGCCACCTCGGGCATGACCACGAAGGGACCGGTCGCCGCAGCATCCGTCAGCACGGGCTGAAGTGCCGCAGAAAAAGCCATCGCGGGCCCAGTCATTTTGGGCCCAGTAACATCGGGCACACTCATTTTGGGCACAGCGATATTGGGCACAGCCGTATTGGGCAAACTAATTCTGGGTAAAGTCACCTTTGGCACGGCTGCGGTGGGGTTGGCCTCAAGCGGCAGGAGCACAGCCGTATCCGCCGAGGCGGACATGGAAACCCTTGTTGCAATCTTTACCACTGGCGGAATTCCGGATCTGGGCAGCTCTTGCACGGGATCGGTGACGTGGCGGGGCAGCGGAGCTGGTTCTTCACCACGCGAGCGGAAAAGGGGAAGCGGGGTTGGTATCTTGGCCGCAGCAGCGATTTCGGGGTTCTTCGAAACCAGCCCTGCCGAATTAATGCCCTCCGGGCGAGGGCGGGGCGACCCGGGCAAAACGGCATCAACCGGATTGCGGGGGATTGTGACCGGGCCAACCCCCTTTTGGCCAGACTTTTCGTCTTGCACGATGAGGGTCGGGGCAGGTTCGGAACGGTCGATGACGGGTGCAGGTGCACCCTTCCGCTCCGGTACGGCGCTGAGGGCTATCACAGTCTGTGCCACTGTCGTAACGGTAGTTTGGCCCTCAGGGAATGCAGGCGCTGGTGAGTCGCGCCGGGGTGCAGGTTCGCTTTGGGTCAGGCCTGGGAGCGGCCGTCCCCCTTCGGCGGCGTGATCCAGCATGGTTTGAAACCGCGAAAACGCCTGTGCAGGTGTCAGGATCGGGAAGGGCAACAGGACCCGAACCTGCGGGGCAAGTTCTGGCGGGGCCAGACTTGCCCCAACCCTGATGACCGGCCCAGACTGCCACATATTGGCGGACTGAGCCTGTATCGGTGAAATGCCCGCTGGCGGGGTGTCATCGGGCATCGTCAAAGGCGTTACAGCCAAGATCGGCGCGGCAATATCTGGGTTGCCCGCGGGCGTGCGGAGCGGTGGCGCAAGGGTGGCATTGGCAGGCTTACCGGCACTGGCCGACATGCCGGTCGGCCCTTGCACACCAGAGATCTGCGAAAGCCCTTCGGCCGAGAGGGGGGGCGGGCTTGGCCGCAGGCTTCGAACGTGCTGCGCAGCTGGCGGAACATCTGGGGCCGCCGATGTTTGCGGCAGGGCGCTTTCTGCCGCTTCTCTGGCCGAGAGGGGGGCAAGTTGAACGAAAGCCGATGGCTGAGGGATTGCTGGTGGAAGCGCAACCTGATCGCCTGCGGAACCGCCCGCTTCGCCCCCAATTTGATGCCATGCCGAAGCAGCCAACCCGGAAGATCCGGCGACGATGACCGAAGAGCCCGCACCTGCGGGGCTTTGTGTCCTGACAGAGGATTTTGCGCCAGAATCGGTCGCCACTTCGCGACGATCAGGCCCCTTGGCGAGCGATACGGCGGGATGCGCAGATGCGGGCCGTTCGGGCACGGCAATCTCTGGTATGGCCGCCCCAGCCGCTGTTCGGAGATGATCTGCCGCCCCGTCGGAAACAGTTCGTGCGACCTTCTGTGGCACGGCCACATGGACAACTGGCTTTTGCTGCGTCCGGGCGAAAGGGCGCTTGTCCACAGCTGCTGGCACAGCCGGATCTGCGGTGCGAATGGGTGGGCCTTGAGGTGCTTCTTCAGCCGGGCCATTGGTGCCAGCCGCGGCCAAAGGCGTGGCGGGTGTTGCGATCACGGGATTTTGTCCGGACTTTCGAATCACCGTGCTGCTATGCGGCGTTTGGGCTGCCGGGACCGGAACGATTTGCGCATCAGCCGCGTGGGGTACGATCATCACGGACAACGGCAATCCGCGCGACGCTGCCTTCGAAGTCGGGGACGCCGACGGAGAAGCGGATTCCGACGAAGAAGAGGACGCCGACGGAGAAGGAGCTACAGGTTTGACCTGATCCGTCAAGGCAACCGGTTCGGGAACAAGATCACCGGACAGACCGATCAGATCGCCCTTATTCTTGACGCGTGCCGGCTCGGGGGCATCCGGGTCTGCCGGGGCGGTTGGCAAACCGGTTTCAGCCAGGGGGACAGGACGCGCACTGGCCAAGGTCTGGCCTGTCGGTTGCTCTGCCGGTTTCGAACGGGTAGAATGCTTGTGCTGTGGCGCCGATGGCGTGGGTTCCTGAACAGGGTCGGCATCGTCCTGCCCTGTCAGATCGGGCGCTGGTCGGGTGGGGGCAAGTCTGCCGGGGCTTGCGGCAGGCTGCACGGGTGCCGGGTCAGAGGCCAGAAGCGCAAGCACCTCGGAAAAGGCACCGGAAGCGACGGTGTCTGAGGCAAGGGCATCAGATGCGGCACCCGGCACTGCAAGCGAGGCAGCGGAGGGGCGCGGGGGCAATGCAATCTGGGCGGTGCTGATCATCTGGGTCCGACTTCTGCCGACAACACCTGATCTTGACGCTTTATCAGTTACCAGATGTTTACCGCTTGGTCGGATAGTAGGGAAAATCTACTGTATTTGGAGAATCCGATGCAAGTTCCCGTTCCTGCCGGCGCTGTCGCAACCCTTAGCCCGGCCCGCTCTGCCCAACTGATGAAGAAAGCCAAGGAACTCGAGACGAACTTTTTGTCAGAGATGCTGTCCTACACCGGGCTGGATGCCGCGAAGGGTGACTTCACGGGCGGTGTGGGCGAGGATCAGTTCGCCTCTTTCCTGCGCGATGCCCAGGCCAAGGCTTTGGTTGACCACGGCGGCATCGGGCTTTCCCAGAACATTTTCAATGCTTTGGCACGGCGCGATCATGCCGCAGACTGACCCGCGCACCGCCCTGCTGCTGGACGAGGTCTACGCAGCCCTTTTGAAGCGGAATTACGCCGCCCTGCCCGCGCTAAGCGCGGCGCTCGCCATCGAGCTGGATCACCCCAGTGAAAGGCTTGATCAAACAGCCTTGCAGATCATCCGGCGGAAGGCCGATCGCAACGCGGCCACCTTGTCCGCCGTTCAGCGTGGCATCCGTTCTGCGGTCCGGCGTCTGACCGATATCAAATCCGCGGCAAATGGTCTGGTCACCTACGACCGCGCTGGACGCAAGCTGGAACAGCAAACGGCACATGGGCTGGCGGCAAGGTTCTAGCCTTTAGATCAAATGGCGTGAATTCTGCGGGGGGCGATTAGCAATCTCTTAAATGTTCCGCGCTTTTATGAAAGTCGCATCCCAGGTGGGGTGGCGCGTTCCGGGCCTTCCGGTCGCATTGGAAAGAAAGCCCAATTGCCATCCTTGGTGATGGTGCAACAAGCCGTGCGCAAAGCGTCGGCTGACCGCAAAGGAAACGGAAATGTCGTCCATTCTTACCAACAACAGTTCAATGGTCGCCCTTCAGACAATGAGGACGATCAGCTCAAGTTTGTCGGACACCACGTCGCAAATCGCGACCGGCAAGCGCGTTGCCAACGCGAAAGACAACTCCGCCGTCTGGGCTATTTCCAAAGTGATGGAGGCCGATGTTCAGGGCTTTCAAAGCATCTCGGACAGCTTGGCGCTTGGGTCTTCGACCATCGCCGTGGCCCGCCAGGCCTCGGAAACGGTGACGGGTCTGCTGACCCAGATGAAGACGAAGATCGTTGCCGCCCAGGAAAGCAACGTCGACCGGACCAAAATTCAGGCCGATATCACCACCTTGACCAGCCAGATCAGCTCGGTCGTGGGGGCCGCGCAGTTCAACGGGCTGAACCTGATCAACGGCACGAATGCCAGCGTGAACATCCTGTCGTCGCTGGATCGCAGCGGCAGCTCGGTGACCGCAAATTCGATCACCGTAACCGCGCAGGACCTGTCGATTGGCGCTTATGTCGCCAAGGGCGTTCTGGCAGGCACCGATCAGGCCTCGACGAAGGGGGATACGGCCGGTTTTACCATCAACGCCGCCGCCACGGGAAAGATCAAGATTGATGACAGCGTTGATAAGTTCGCAACCGGTGACAGCGTTTCGATCAACATCGGCGGCAAGTCGGCCAGCTACACGGTGACTGCGGCAGACGTTGCGGCAACCACGCCTGCTGACCTGGTTGCAGTCGGGCTGAAGAAGTCGATCGAGTCGCTGGGTATTTCCGGCCTGACGGTGGACTATAACCAAGCCACAGCCGGTACTCTGGTCCTCACCAACAACACGCAGTCCAACGCGGCGACCCCGGTTGCCACCGACATTAACGTCTCGCTTCAGTTCAAGAACGCCGGATCTGGTGGATTGGGCGCGCTGAACTCGCTTAGCGTATCATCCGCGCCAACGGCTTTGGCAGCCTTGGGCAATATCGAGACTTTGATGCAGACGGCCATCAGCGCCTCTGCCTCGTTCGGTTCGGTACAGACGCGGGTTGATTCGCAAAAGACCTTCGTAAACAACCTGACGGACTCGATGAAGGCGGGGATCGGCTCGCTGGTCGACGCCAATATGGAAGAAGCCTCAGCCCGCTTGCAGGCCCTGCAAGTGCAACAACAGCTGTCGACGCAGGCGCTGTCGATCGCAAACCAGCAGCCGCAGGCGCTGCTGTCCCTGTTCCGGTAATGGCTTGAGCCGGGGGGTGAAAGCCCCTCGGCGCGGCCTGCGCAACCCGACGCACATTTCCGGAAGGACATATCTTGACCTCTGCTACCACCAATGCCCGTGCGGCCTATGGCCAGCGCGAGGCTCCCGTTCGCACCTCGCGCGCCAATGAATACGATCTGCTCGCACGCTGTACGCAGAAACTTGCGATGGCCTGGACTCGGCGGAAGGAAGACTTCCCCCTGCTGGCCACCGCCCTGACCGAGAACCTGCAACTCTGGTCTGCCCTCGCGGCGGATGTCGCAGAAAAGGGCAACGGGCTGCCTGCCCCGTTGCGCGCCCAGCTGTTCTACCTTTACGAGTTCACCGCTGGCCACACCCGAGCCGTGCTGGAATGCCGCGCCAGCGTTGAGGTGCTGGTTGACATCAACACGGCCGTCATGCGCGGATTGCGCGGGGACGGAGGCGGGTCATGAGTGGGCTTGTCCTGAAACTGGGGCCGCATGAAAGGGTCCTGATCAACGGTGCCGTGGTAGAGAATGGCGACAAGCGTTCGCGCCTTGCCATCATGACGCCCAACGCCAACATCCTGCGCCTGCGCGATGCGATCCATCCGCAAGAGGCGAATACTCCGGTCAAGCGCGTCTGCTACATCGCTCAACTGATCCTGACCGGCGATGCTTCGGCCGATGACACGCGACCGCAACTTCTGCGCGGCATCGAACAGCTAAGCCAGGTTCTGACCGACCATGACAGCCGAACCCAGCTGAACATTGCCACCAAAGCCGTGCTGGAGGATCAGCATTATCAAGCGTTGAAAGCCCTGCGCAGCCTGCTGCCGCGCGAGGAACGGCTTTTCGCCGCAGCGCCCAGATGACCTACACTCCGGTCCTGCCCATGTCTGGCTACGCGGGCTGGACCCTGTTGAACCGGACCATGAAGGTCCAAACCGCCGCCTTCAACAAATCCCCCGAAATCGTGCGAGACGAGGATTATTTTCGCGCCAAGATCGGGTCGGTGAAGACGGCGGATCAACTGGTCAACGACCGAAGGCTTCTGAAAGTGGCATTGGGCGCCTTCGGTCTGGACTCTGACATCGACAACAAGGCCTTCATCAAGAAGATTCTCAGCGATGGCACGCTGACTTCGACTGCACTGGCCAGTCGGCTGGCGGACAAACGCTATCAACAATTCTCGGCGGCTTTCGGCTTTGATCTTTCGATTCCCGCCACCCAAGTCTCTGACTTTGCCAACACGATTGTGACAGCCTACAAAAACCGCGAGTTCGAGACGGCGGTAGGGGATCAGGACGCCGACTTGCGCCTGGCCCTGAACGCACAACGTGAACTGACCAGCCTCGCCGGGAAAGCCAGCAGCGAAACGACCAAGTGGTTGACCATTCTGGGCAGCGCGCCCCTCACGACGGTTTTTCAAAAGGCGCTCGGCCTGCCGACAAGCATCGGGTCGCTTGGCCTGGATCAGCAACTGGGGATATATCAGGCCAAGGCCGATGCGGTTTTCGGCAGCGGCGGGATTAGTCAGTTCACGGACAGTACGAAAGCTGATGCGCTGATCAAAAGATTCCTGACCCGGACGCAGGCGGATCAGCTGATCAGCCAATCCAGCAGCACGTCGATCGCACTGACCTTGATGCAGCAGATGCGGTCCAGCGTCCGGTCACGGTGAACGGCGACCGAGAGCGGCGCGCAGGCGGCGGAAACTGCCTTGGATACCATCCTGGGGTGCATCTTCGCCCAGAAACGCATCAAGAGCCGGCCAGACTCTGATTGCATTGTCGATCAAGGGATCAGAGCCTTTGGTGTAAAGCCCAGCCTGGATCATCAGCTCTGCCCGGTCATAGGCCCCCAGCAGGCGGCGGGCAAAGCTGATGTCGTCATTCTCATCGGTCGAGGCGGCCTCTGGCAGGCTGCGCGAAACGGAACGCAGCAGATCAATGGCCGGATAGCGCCCCCGCTCGGCAATCTTGCGGTCCATGACGACGTGGCCGTCGAGCACGCCGCGCAGGATATCGGCAATCGTCTCCTCCATATCGGACCCTGCGACCAGCACGGAAAAGACGGCCGTGATGTCGCCCATGCCTTCGGGCCCCGGCCCGGCGCGTTCGGCCCAAGCCATGATGGCGGGGGCAACCGAGGGGGGGTAACCACGCAAGGAAGCCTCCTCCCCCCCAGCCAATGCCACTTCGCGGTGCGCTTCCGCAAAGCGGGTGACAGAGTCGGCAAGAAGCAGGACGTGAAGGCCCTGATCGCGGAAATGTTCAGCCACGGCCATCGCGGCCCAGGCGCAGCGGCGGCGGACAAGCGCGGATTCGTCGGACGTCGCAGTGACAACCACGGCGCGGCGCATGCCTTCGGGGCCAAGAACCCGCTCGATGAACTCGCGCAGTTCGCGTCCGCGTTCGCCGATCAGGGCGATGACGACAACATCGGTGGAAACGCCGCGGGCAAACTTGCCAAGCAGGGTCGATTTGCCAACGCCAGAGCCGGCGAAAAGCCCGATCCGCTGGCCGCGCACCAAAGGCAGAAGCGTGTCGAAGACGGCCACGCTGGTCTGCAACCGTTCCCCCAAGCGGCGGCGGGTGGCGGCGGCAGGGGCCCGCGCCAGAAGGGGGCGCATGGTTCGACCCTTGAAAATCACCTTGCCATCCAACGGATTGCCGAACGGATCAATCACCCGACCAATCCAGCTGTTGTCGGGCGAGATCCCGGCCTGCCCGATCAGATGCACCAGCGCCCCCATCTGTAGGCCCTCCGCCATCTCGTCAGTCAGGATGGTGATGGTATCGCGGCGCAGCGCCACAACCTCTCCGCCCAGCCGGGCGCCAATCAACACGCGGTCGCCAAGGGCTGCAACATCCTCCAGCCCCCTGACCATGACCGTGCCACGCCCAATCTCTGCCACCCGGCCCATGCGGACCTTTTGCGCCACGGTAGAGATTTCTGAAACCAAAGCATCAAAAACACCAGACATGGGATTCTCCCTTTGTTCCGTCGAAACCCTTTCTAAATGATTCGGTCTTAAGCCTTGGTGAAGTTGATCGAGGGAGAAGCCCGAGATGTTGGAAAGTCTAAGCATCACGCGCATGGCGGAAGCGCTGGCAGATCACGCGGCAACGCGGCTGAATCTGATTGCCCGCAATGTAGCACAAGCCGACACGCCCGGTTACAAGGCGATGGACTTGCCGGATTTCGGGCAGGTATATCAAGACTCGGCAGACGCGGGCATGCGGGCCACAAGGCCGGGTCATTTCACCTCGGCCATGACGGTTTCAACCCCCGTGCCGCAGCCATCCGCCGGTGAGGCTTCGCCGGATGGCAACACGGTTTCGGTTGAAAGAGAAATGGTGAAATCGGCTGAGGTCCGGCAGGATCACGAAATGGCCCTGGCCGTCTACAGCAGCACGCGCGACATCCTGCGCGCCAGTCTGGGGCGCAGGTAAGCCATGGCAGACCTGATCACATCGCTGTCCTATTCAGCCTCGGGGATGGAGGCGCAGGCCGCAAGGCTGCGCCACGTCTCGGAAAACATCTCGAACGTGGACACCCCCGGTTACCACCGGAAGCTGGTGTCCTTTCAGGAAAACATCGACGGCGGCAGGGTCGAAACCGGCCCGGTCAAGTTGGATAAAAGTCCGCTTGACCGGGTCTATGACCCCGGAAATCCGCTGGCCGATGCGAGTGGCCACTATGATGGATCAAACGTCAATCTGGTGGTTGAAGTCGCTGACGCGCGCGAAGCGCAGCGCAGCTATGAGGCAAATCTCAAAATCTTCGATCAGGCCCGGTCCATGACCCAAAGCCTGTTCGACCTGTTGCGAAGGTAATCCAGAATGGACGTCAGAACTTCCTACGCGGCGCAAATCTACGAGAAAGCGCGCGCGGCTGCGGCCCCCTCGCCGCAGCCCGGCACTGCTGAAAGCGGGCTTGGGCAATTCGTTCAAAGCTTTGCGGATACGCTTGCAAAAGGTGAGCAAACGGCAAAATCGGCAATGACCGGTGGCGCCGATCCGCATGCTTTGGTCGAAGCTTTGGCCAATTCCCAACTTGCGGTCGAGACGGTGACAACCGTTCGCGACAAGGTGGTGGAGGCCTATCAGGAAATCCTGCGGATGCCGATATGAACGACACCATCCTGTTTGACACGCTGCGCGAGGCTTTGTGGATTTCTGTCAAGATTTCCATGCCCTTGCTGACCGTTGGCCTGGTGATCGGGCTTGCGGTCGGCTTGTTTCAGGCCCTGACTTCGGTGCAGGAAAACACCCTGACCTTCGTGCCGAAAGTGGCGGCGATGATGGTGGTCTTCTGGGTCTCGATGAGCTTCATGACCACGACGCTTTTGCAGTTCTTCACCGGCACCATCGTGCCGATGATCGCTGGAGGATAAGCCATGGATGCCTCGGGCTACGTCACCCTGTCGCGGCAAAGCGGCCTTTTAAGCCAGATGGACGCGATTGCCAATAACATTGCCAACGCCTCTACCACGGGGTTCAAACGCGAGGGGACGTTGTTTTCGGAATATGTGGCGCGCACTGGCGATGGGCCCTCGCTGTCGATCGGCTTTGGCAACACGAGGGTGGTGGACCTGCAACAGGCCGGTATCAGCACGACAGGTGGCAGCCTGGATTTCGCGATTGAGGGGGATGGTTTCTTCATGGTGCAGACCCCGCAGGGCAATATGCTGACCCGGGCCGGCAGCTTTACCCCCGGCGCGGATGGCACGCTTCAGACGGCGGATGGTTATCCGGTGCTGGATGGTTCCGGCTCTACGATCTTCATTCCGCCGGATGCCAAGAACATCGGCGTGGCGCAGGATGGCACGATGTCGGCGGATGGGGTGCCTTTGTCCAAGCTTGGGCTATGGGCGCCAACCGACCCAATGACGCTAACCCACCAGCAAGGCACGCTTTTCTCTGCCAACAGCTATCAACCGGCTAAGGGCGGCAAGATCATGCAGGGCCATCTGGAGGACAGCAATGTCGATCCGGTGTCAGAGGTGGCCAAGATGATCTCTGTCCAGCGCGCCTATGAACTGGGCCAAAGCTTCCTCGACCGCGAGGATGATCGCGCCCGAACCGTCATTCAGACCCTTGGCCGATAGGAGCATGTGATGAACGCCCTGCAAATCGCCGCCTCCGGGATGAGCGCGCAACAGATGAAGGTCGATGTTGTGTCCAACAACCTCGCCAACATGTCGACCACGGGCTACAACGCCCGCCGTGCGGATTTTGCGGACCTGATGTATCAGCAAGTGCAGAAACCCGGCACGATCTCTTCGGAAAGCGGCACCATGCTGCCAACGGGCGTGCAGCTGGGGATGGGTGTCAGGCCCTCGTCCGTGTCGATCATTCTGGAGCAGGGCGCGCTAAGCCAGACCAGCGGTGATCTGGACGTGGCGGTGCAGGGCAAGGGTTACCTTGAGGTAACCTTGCCTTCGGGTGCCGTGGCCTATACCCGCGACGGGGCGCTGAAGCGCACGGCGGATGGGTTGATCGTCACGGCGGATGGCTATCAGGTCAACCCCGGCATCACGATTCCGTCGGACGCAAAAAGCGTGGCGATCAACCCGAACGGCGAGGTTTACGCCTATTTTGAGGGTCAGCTGAACCCGACGCTGCTGGGCCAGTTCACCTTGGCCACCTTCACCAACGAAAAGGGGTTGGAGGCGACCGGGTCTAACCTGTTCCTTGAAAGCCCGGCCTCTGGCCCGGCGATAGAAGGCGCGCCCGGCACTGACGGCTTTGGCCTGCTGCGGCAGGGATACCTTGAGGAAAGCTCGGTTGACGCAGTTCACGAGATCACCGAACTGATCAAGGCCCAGCGCGGCTATGAGCTGAACGCCAAAGTCATCACCGCCGTGGATGAGATGATGTCCACCACCACGCAGGTGAAATGATGCGCTACGTGGCCCTGATCGCGCTGCTGGCCGCCCCGGCCTCGGCCGACAGCATGGTGGCCACCCGCACGATCAGGGCGCAGTCCGTCATTGCGACGGACGATATTGCCATGGTCGCGGCCGATATTCCCGGTGCCTTGTCGGCGCCGGAGTTGGCGGTTGGGATGGAGGCGCGGGTGACGCTTTACGCTGGCCGCCCGGTACACGAGGCCGATGTTGGCGCGCCCGCCTTGGTGAAACGCAACCAATTGGTCACGCTGGTCTTTCAGACCGATGGGCTGACCATCCACGCCGAAGGCCGCGCGCTGGAGCGTGGGTCTTTGGGAGATATCGTTCATGTCATGAACCTTTCCTCGCACCTGACCATTCAGGGCCTTGTGGCCCCGGACGGCAGCGTCAGCGTAGGGCCAATCAACAAGGGATAGCTAATGCGCAGAGTGCTGATTTCATGTGTTTTTCTGGCAGGTTGCGGCAATCTGAGCCAGGTTGGGCGACCGCCAGAGTTTTCACCTTTGGAGGGTAACAGCGAACACAATGCGATGTATTCGGCCCTGCCTCAAAGTGTCGATGATCGCGGCCCGACCGAGCAGTCTTCGCTTTGGACGGCGCAACGCAACTCGCTGCTGGGCGATCACCGGGCGAGCACGCGGGGCGATATTCTGACGGTGGTGGTGCAGATCAACGATCAGGCGACGCTGAATGATTCCTCGGGCCGCAGCCGGACGGGAACTGACAAGATGGGGGTGCCCTCGCTGTTTGGCATTCCGCAGCGGCTTGATGCGGTGCTGCCAACGGGGGCAACCTCGGCCAGTCTGGTCTCGACCAACTCGGCCTCGACCTTCTCGGGGACGGGGAATGTCGCCCGCAATGAAAAGGTGACGCTGCGACTTGCGGCAACGGTGGTTGAAGAGCTGCCGAACGGCGTTCTGCGGATTGAAGGCCAGCAACAGGTGCGAGTCAACAACGAGATGCGCGATCTGATCGTCAGCGGCTATGTCCGCCCCGATGACATCTCGCGCAAGAACGAGATCACCTATGACAAGATCGCCGACGCGCAAATCTCATACGGTGGAAAGGGTCAACTGACCGATGTGCAGCAGCCCGCGTATGGCCAGCAGATTGCTGACCAGATCTTGCCGTTCTGATCACCATGACAAGCAAAATCCTACCAGTCCTCCTCGGAATTATCGGTCTTTTGATCGGCGGGGGCGCAGGCTACTTTCTGCGCCCGCCACCTGATCCGGCAGCCCAGGCCGAGGCTGCCAAGCCTGCGGAACCAGACCCTGCTCTGGTCCCGGAATATGCAAAACTTTCCAATCAATTCATTGTGCCGGTCGTCGAGAAGGGCAAGGTGACCGCAATGGTCATCCTGTCGCTGAGCCTTGAGGTGACGACCGGCAGCACGCCGGACGTTTACAACGTAGAGCCGAAGCTGCGCGACACGTTCCTGCAAGTGATGTTCGATCACGCCAATGCGGGCGGATTCAGCGGTTCTTATACAGATGGATCAAACCTGGTTCTGCTGCGAAGCGCCTTGCTAGAGGCTGCAAAGATGGTTCTGGGCGAGAAAGTAAGCGATGTGCTGATCACCGACATCGTCCGCCAGGACAGTTGAGCCCGCCCTACCGATCCCGCAGCTTGCCAAGCACCTGATTGCGGCCAAAGGCACGGGCTGCCTCTTGCCGTGCTTCATCCCATTCCGCCGTCTGCCGTGCCAGAACGGTATTGATTTCGGACCGTCTTTGATCCGCCCAAAGTTCATAGCGCATCGAAACCTCAGCTGCGGCGACCAAAGGCAGGTTCATCGGCGCGGAAGGTTTGTTGATCTGCTCCAGACGGTCCAAACTGTTTTGCCGGGCACGTGCTGCCGTTTCAAGCGCCAGCAGTCGGGTTTCCAGGATAAGATTGCTGACCTCTGCCAGACGGCGCAGCTTTGCTTTGTCGCTCATGTCATCCTGCCTTTTGCACGTTTGCGCAGGGCCTCCGCAAAGCGGATCGCGGCGGCCACCGATTTGTAATGTTCGCGCCGGATCGGTTGGCCGACTTCGACCGTGGCATAGATCGCCCGTGCGGTTGGCGGATCGCGGTGGATGGGAATCCCCGCCTCTGACGCCTTTTCGCGGATGCGGGCTGCGACCTCATCAACGCCTTTTGCCAGGCAGATCGGTGCCGATTTATCGCCGCGCCGCCATTTCAGTGCCACGGCGTAGTGCGTCGGGTTAACCAAAATCACGTCTGCCCGGGTCACGTCTTGCAACATCTGCGACATTGCAATCTCGCGTCCCTTTTGCCGACGCTGGCCCTTCATATGCGGATCGCCCTCGGCTTCGCGCTGCTCCTCAACCATCTCTTGTCGGGTCATCATGTTGCGGCGGCGGTGCTGAAGCCATTGCCAACCATAATCGAAAGCGCCAAAGACAAAGCTCGCCAAAAAGGCCAGAAACAGGAATTGCAGGATGATTTTCATCATTAAAAGGCCGGTTTGCCCGGCCGAAAACCGCGGGCTCATCAGCAAGGCATCGGCATATTTCGGAACCATGAACAGGACGAGCAGGCAGACGACGATCAGTTTCAGCAGGCTTTTCCCGAAGGAAAACAGACCCTCCCGCCCGAACTTTTGCCCGAGGCTGGCCAGAGGAGAGATGCGGGACCATTTGGGCAGAAGCCGCTCTGGTGCGATGGTAAAGCCACGCTGGATGGCAATCGAGAAGACAGCCGCCCCCATCGGCAGAAGCAAAAGCGGCAAGACAGGTGCGGCGAAACTGGCCAGAAGTCCAATGACGGGAGCATGGGACGCAGCAATCATCTCTTGCGAGAGGCTGTCAGATTGCTCGATCATGCCAATCGCAGCAGACCCGAAGCGATCCAGCGCATAGTGGCCAGAAAGTGTGACGGCCAAAGCGGCACCACCATAGACCGCAGCGGTAGACAGATCTAATGATCGGGGTACGTCACCCCGTTGTCGCGCCTCATCCAGCCGTTTCTGGGACGGCTCATAAGACTTTTCGGCGTCGTCATCTTCGCCGCTCATGGGCCGGACCCGCTTGGGTTGGTCAGAAACGCGTCAAACCCTTCCATCCAGACCGCAAGCATGGTCGGCACCACCAGTGCCATAAGGACCAGCGCCCCCGCCGTCAAAACAGGTGCGCCAACCAGCGAGACCGGCATCTGTGGCATGGCGCGGTTGATGACGCCCAGCGCCAGGTTGTAGATCACCGAGGCGATGACGAAGGGCGCCGCGAGGGAAAAGGCCAGAACGGTCGCTTGGACTACGCGCTGCAGGCCCCAATCCGTCAGGTCAGACACTAAAGGGAAGTGGCCGGCCGGCAGGAAATCATACGAAAGGATCAGAAGACTGGCCGCCTTGACATGCAACCCGGCGCGCAAGGCCAGGGCCAGGCTGGCCATGCCAAGCAGGTTGCCGATGGCGGGCTGCGGCTCTGGCGTGGCGCCGCCGAAAAGCTGCGACAGCGACGTGGTTTGCGCCACGATCGACGCGGCCATTTGCAGGGCCAGGATGAACAACCGCATACCGATGCCCAAGGCAAGACCGGCCAGAACCCCCTCAGCCGCGGCGAAGGGGATCGAGGGCAGGTTTTGCATGCGGGCTGCAACGGCGGGTGTGACGATGGCCGTCAGGGCCAGCGCCAGGATCAGCCGCACCCTTTGCGGAACTGATTGATCGCCAAAGGCGGGCATCAGGAAGGCCGCCGCCCCAACCCGCAGGAAAACCAGTGCTGCAACCCAAAGCCAGGATTGGGTGATTCCGGCCATTTCCATCATCTGCATCAGCAGATCGTTCATGCCGGCACCACACCCACCAAGGCCGGACGCGCCTCCATTCCGATCTCTTCGTAGGACAGGACCGGGGCGGTCAGGCCCTTGGCCCCCATTACCGTGCGCAAGAACCGCCGTCGCAAGGTGGAGGTGACGAGGGCCGGGAAAGTTCCGCTTTCAGCGGCACGGTTCAGCCGTTCGGCCAAGCCATTGGCCAAACGGCTGAACTGGTCCGGCGGCAAGGCCACATCCCTTTGCCCACGGTCACCTTCAATCTGGTGGGCGGCGAAGGTTTTTTCCCATTCGGGGGCGAGTTGGATCAGCGGAATTGTGCCATCATCGCGCCGCAGCTCTGCCACCAACTGGAAGCCAAGCCGCTGGCGGACGTGTTCACAAATGGCCTCGGGCGTACCAAGACTGCGCGCCTCGGCCGCAGCTTCAAGGATCAGCGGCAGATTGCGGATCGAGACTCTTTCCTCCAGCAACAGGCGGAGCAGCGTCAGCAGGGTATCAACAGGCACCTTTTCGGGGACAAGTTCATCAAGCAGGCGCTTGTTCTGGTCGGCCCGGGAGGCGTCGGTGACCCTGGTAAATTCATCCAGCAGACGTCGCAGGCCACGAAGCGACAAAAGCCGGGCCAGGTTGCCCTTGACCACCTCCAGCAGATGGGTCGCCAGAACCTCGGGCGCTGAAACGACGGTCAGCCCGGCCATCGCGGCATCTTCTTGCATGTCAGGCCGGATCCAGCGGGCAGGGGCACTGTAGACCGGTTCTTTCACGTCAATGCCATCGGGGGCGGAAATACCATCGCCCAAAAGTACAAGAACGCGGTCCGGGATCAGCTTGTCGCGCACCTTTTCGACCCCTTGCAGGCGGATCGCATAGGTGCCGGGGTTCAGCGTCGCCTCATCCGTCAGCCGGATTTCCGGCAGGATCAAGCCAAACTGCGACGCAATATGGTTGCGCATATTGGCAATTCTGGCGTCAAGACCAGTGGCCGGGTCAAGCACCATCGCCACAAGGTTTGGCGCGAACTCGATGTGAATCTCATCAAAATCAAGCACATCGCCGATGGATTTCTTGACCGGCGCCGCTGCTGCCGTTTCCTCCCCGGTTGGCGCTTTGGTGTTTTGGCGATGTGCCCGCCAGGCGGCGGCCACCAAGGCAGCAGCGCCAAGCATAAAGGGAAAGAACGGCATCCCCGGCACCAGCGCGATCAGCGCCATCAGCAAGGCAACCGTCCCCAAAGCGCCAGGATAGCGGCCAAGTTGCGCAAAAAACGAGATGTCCGTGGCACCAACCGCCCCACCGCGCGCCAGCAGAAGCGCTGCACCAACCGAGATGATCACGGCCGGGATCTGGCTGACCAACCCATCGCCAATCGTCAGAATCGCATAAGTTTCAAAGGCTTTGCCCACGGGCATGCCATGGACGAAAACGCCCATGATCAGCCCCATGACGATGTTAAGCACCGTGATCATCAGCCCGGCCACCGCGTCGCCCTTGACAAACTTCGACGCCCCGTCAAGCGAGCCGAAGAAGTTGGTTTCTGCCAGTTCCCGCTCGCGTCTCACTTTCGCCTCGGCGTGGGTGATGGCGCCTGCGGACATGTCGGCGTCGATGGCGAGCTGCTTGCCGGGCATGCCGTCGAGGGCGAAGCGGGCACCAACTTCGGCCATGCGGCCAGCGCCTTTGGTGATGACGACAAAGTTCACGATCAGAAGCACCGCGAAAATCACGATGCCCAGCAACAGGTTGCCGCCCATGATGAACTCGGCAAAGCCCTGGATCACATGACCTGCCGCGGCAGTGCCGGTATGGCCCTGCCCGATGATCAGCTTGGTCGACGACACGTTCAGCGAAAGCCGCAACATCAGCGAGGCCAGCAGAATGGTCGGGAAGGCCGAAAACTCCAAAGGGCGTTCAATGAAAAGGGTGACCGTCAGCATCAGGATCGCCAGCGCAAAGGACAGCGCAAGGCCGATGTCCAGCACCCATGAGGGCACCGGCAAGACCATCATCAGAATGACACCCATCAGCGCAAGGGCTAGCAGGATGGTGGGGCGGAACAGCATCGCCGGATCAATCTTGAGGCCAAGCATCAGGAATTGCCCCCGATCAGCGGGCCACGGGCATTGGTCATCGGCACAACCGAACCGAAACCGCCTTGCGCCCCCGCCTGTAGAAGCGGGAAGTTGTTCTCTCGTGCCACGGGAGCCGGTAGCGGCTGATCCGTTGCGCCCGGAGTTTCCAGCACGGCCCTGACCTGATTGAGGTAAGCCTGCGCAAGGTCCGGCGTGCGCGAGTGATAGGCGGCCACCGCACCGGCCCAAGTGCCGGTTTCCTGATAAAGTGAGCTCAAGAACCGAGCCGCGTAGTCAGCGTTCTTTTCCGGATCAAACATCTCTTCAAAGGTGGCGAACGCCTGGCCGTGATACCGGATGTTCAGCTGAAAGCACCCGATATCGAAGGTTCCGGTACCATCCGTCAGATGCGCCTCTGCCACAGCAACGGCCTCGGCCTTCGTGTCATAGAAGGTGCCCTTGCCGTCTGCGTTGATCGTCCAAGGCCAGGGGGCCAGCGTGCCATCGGTTTGGCGCCCCGTTTCGACCCGCGAAATCGCCAGCAGGATATCGATCGGCACGCCGGTTGATTGGGCCGCAGTCGCGGCCGCCTGGTCGCACAGAAAGCCGGGTGCCGCGGCGGATCGGCCGGTCGTCGCAATTCCGGCTGTTAGCGCGCCAACGGTGAGGATTGTAACTATTTTCAAGGGGTCCACCCAATGTGACCAATTCTTGGTCGCCCGCTTGAAGTCTAATCGCCAAACCTTACCAAGCTGTAAGCGAGGCACTACTGAGTTGGCTGAACTGGCGATTTCACGGAATTGAGCAAGGCGGTGATGGCATCGCGCGTGGCAGCACTATCAGCGACCAAGGCCTTGTTGCGGGTCAGGGGGCCTGCATCTTGTGGGATGGCCGCAGCAGGGGCAGCATCGGCAGGCCGACCGGCGACAACAGATGCAACGGCTTTCCACGGATCAGGCCCGCTTTGCGCCAGCGTGTCCCATGCCTGTGACCGGCTCATGGCCGCCCATTGATCATCAGGCTTGCCCAATTTGGCAAAGATCTCGGCTGCGGCTTTTTCCTGGTTCAGATCCTGGAATGCCCTTGCCTTGACAGCCAAAGCAGCCGGTGAATCGTCCATTTCCAGCCGCGCCAAAGCGTCTGTCGGATTGCCCTGTGCCAGACTGACGCGCGCACGCAGAAGGTCAGGCGCATGGTCATCCAGCTTCAGCCATTGGGCCGCCTGATCGGCCAGACCCAAGCCGAGCAATCTGTCGGCAATCAGCGAGGCATCTTCCTTGGCGACAAGCGGCGGCGTTTCCCCTAGCCCAAGCGTTGCATAGTTCAAAAGTGCGCTGTCCGGCCCGTTTACCGCCAACACGCGCCAAAGCGCCGCCTCCGCGTCAGGCACATCGGGCACTTCTTTGAAAGCGCGGTCAAAATCACCGGAAGCGGCACGCGCCAGAACCAATGCATGTTGGAATTTCGGGGCATCCGACCCACCTTTGCGTTCTTTCAGAAGCTCTTCCAGTGTTTGCACCTGCCCGTAGTCAATGGATTGCCCCAAAGTCACCCTCTGCTCGACCAAAGCGACCAGCGCATCTGCCGAAGCCGGGCCCGCGGAATTGGCAAGGGGTGCAAGCTGCGTTTCAGCCTTCCCCGGCGCACCTGCCGCGCGGCTCATCGCGGCTTGCATCAGGATCACTTCCGGCCCAGCGTCCCCCGGAGCGCGCAAGACAGCATCGCGCAGTGCCGTTGCGGTGGAAATGTCACTGGTGGCCAGGAATCGTTCCACCAGTTTTGGCCCCAGAAGCCGCCGCAAGTGCGATGGCAGCGCGGAAAAACTGCGCAGCACCGCAGCTTTTCCGATCTCGTCATTGGGACGGGCGTTTGGATCGGCCAAAGTGGCCCATAGCGCGGCGGCGGTGTCACACTCCTCCATCCCAAGGAAGGTCAGGGCGGCGTCGGGTTCACCATCGACAAGATGGGCCATGCTGTCCCAGATTGGCTTGTCGGGCAGGTCATCCGGAAAAGCGCGCACCAAACCGCGCGCCTCTGCCCCGAACCCCAGAAACAGCTGGAAGCGAACCGCCCGGGTGACCGCATCAGGATCGGGCTTGTCAAACTCTCCCGTCAGGCCCTCGCGCTCGGGCCCGATCTGGTCGGCCACCGGGCGATTTGACCCCCAAGAGGGAAGGTCAAGCTGTTCATCCGAAATGCAGTCCGCTCCTTTTGCGGTCAGCGGTGCGCGATCTGCGCCCTTTTGTCGAATGACCAGATCAGGCGTCTCTCCCAGATGAAGTTGGACTGATGGAACCCCGCCGCCTTGCACCGCCCCGGGAGCCTTCTTCGGTTTCGCCATATCGACAATGCCTTGCGAAGCGCCACGCCCCATTTCGTCGATCAATGACAGGCGAAGCTGTTCCAAGCCCACGTCCACGGAATTGAGGTCAACTGACAAGGGCCCGAAAGTACCCAGAAGATCCGGATTGCGGTCAAGACCCGCCCCCTTTGCCGCCGTCCAGTCATAGGCCGGCGCTGCGGCACTTGGTGGCGGAACGGAAACTTCAATGGGCGGGACCGGGGCATCAAGTGGCTGCTCGAACGAAGAGCCTGTCGGCGGTGGCCCGTCACGCAGATCAAGGACAATGATCCCAGGTCGGAACTCGAAAGGCATGGCATAACAGGCGCAGGCGATGCCGAAGTGCAATTCGCCGGTCTTTGAATCAGACCACAGCGCCGCGAGACGGCTTTTACCAATCAGATCAAAGGCTTTCGACATGTCATAAACGGGCTTTTGATCCTGCACCCGCAAGGTATAGCCATCCACACCGCGCCCGACTTGCCAATTCACCGCGCCAGCAAACTGAACGACCAGACGGGTAAACCCCGGATGCTCGCCCGACGTGACCAGCGCCGGACCGGCAGAGGCTGCCAGCGGGAACCACGCCAATGCGATCAGAAGCGCGATCCATCCTCTCATGCCGCGTTTTCCTGTTTCAGGCCGCGCAACACCGCCTCAACATCAGAGAAGCTGGGACGCACATGGTGCGGCGTGTTTTGCCGCCCCACCTCGATGCAGATGTTCGGTGGATGACGGTGCAGGTTGGCAATCAAAACCTCGCGGATGAGTTGGTGGAAGTAATTGTCTTCATCCACCACGGACTTGATGCGCGAGGACATCGGGCCGATGAACCCATAGGCCAGAAACACGCCCAAGAATGTGCCCACCAAGGCACCGCCGATCATGCCGCCCAAAATCTCGGGCGGCTGGTCGATTGAGCCCATGGTCTTGATGACGCCCAGAACAGCGGCCACAATGCCAATCGCGGGCATGGCGTCGGCCATGGATTGCCAAGCGTGGCTGCCATGAAGCGCGTGGTGATGCGCTTCCTCCATCCGTTTGTCGAGAACCTCTTCCACCTGATGCGGGTCGTCGTAGTTCATCGAGGCCGCGCGCAGCGTGTCGCAGATCAGTTCGACAACCGCATGGTCATGCTGGATCTTGGGAAATCGCCCGAAGATTGACGACCCTTCCGGGTTTTCAACATGCTCTTCCAGCGCCACCGGGTTGGAGCGCGCGATCCGGACCAATTCGAACAAAAGGGCCAAAAGGTCACGATAGTCCGTCGACTTCCATTTGCAGCCCTTGAAAACCTTGCCCAGATCCTTGCAGGCCTGTTTGACCGTCGCCAGGTCATTGCCCAGCAGGAAAGCGCCAATGGCAGCCCCGCCGATCACGATCATTTCGTGCGGCAGGGCCTCCAGAATGATTCCCATCTTGCCACCAGCGAACATGTATCCGCCGAAAACCATGACGAAGATCATTATGATGCCGACTATAGCAAGCATGATCCGCCTCTACTTTCCTTTGCCCTTCGCATGATTGCCACGCCCGGGTTAAGAAACCCTGACCCTAGTTCTTGGGTGCCAAAGCGTTGCGACCGGCCAGAAGAACCGAAATTTCATAGACTTTGTCTGGCTTCATACCCGTCATGATCGCAGCAGCCGAGGCGGGCTGCATCCGGCCCAGAAAGCCTGCCGCAAATTCGGGTGCCATGGTCTGGAACAGGGCCGCCGCATCAGCCGGCTTCATCGCCTCATAAACCGCCGTCAACTGGGTCAGATCCTTTTCCGAGGCCCCGTCGGCAATGGCGAGAGTCTTTTTCAGCTCATCCTCAGCCGTCTGCAATTCACCCATGCGTTTGGTGATGGCCTGATCGGCAAGGTTCAGCGCCGCCATGCGTTCGGCAACCGCCGCTTCCTGCGCCTTGACCTGCGATTCGCGACCCGCAAGCGCTGCCGCCAAAGCAGCCGGTGGGGTTGGGCAGTCCAGTGGGGCAGCTGCCGTTTCGACAGACGAATTGGCAAGTGCAGCACCAATGCCCGACCCCAATCGCAGCGCCCCGGCCGAGGCGAGGGTCAGAGACAGAACCACAAGAACGCTGCGGCCGGACTGTCGTTTGCGAACGGTCATTCTGCGGCCTCCAATTCCGTGCGTCCAGGTCGCCTGCGAACGAATCGCAGCTTGCGATCAGCCTCATCCTGCACATCGGAAAACGTGGGAGGCGACTGTGCCCCGGGTTCGGGCAGATCGTGCATCGAGGCCAGCAGAAGTTCGATCCGTGCCGCCACCGCCTCGGCCCGTGACGTAAGCCCTTCAAGGCTGGACGCCGAGCCGGTCGCTGCGGCACGGGCCTTGTCCAAAGCTTTGGTCATGTCATCAACCTGCACCGACAGAACCGCGATGGCCCCGCCCATTCCAGTCTCCAGCGTGGTGAATTTCTTGAGCCGCGCGCCGAGCACATAGCAATAAATCGCCGCACCAAAGGCGCCTGCTGCAAGAAGAATGTCGGAAATCATGTTCATGGTGCAGTCTCACTCCAGCACAAATTCGGTGACGAGAAGATCGCGCACGCGCCCCTCGCCCGTGACGATCTGAATGCGGCGCAGCATCTGCGAGCGCAGGCGGACCAGGGCATCAGGGTCTTCCAGCTCTGGCACCTCAAGGGCGCGCAGATAGCCGTTCAACACGTCCAGAATGCGCGGGACCAAAGTTGTAACCTCTTCAACCTTGTCCTTGTTCACCTCCAACTGGGCGGTGAAGCGCAGATGGTGATTGTCGGCCGCCTTGCCCAGCGAGATGGTCACCGGCGCAATCGGGACAAAGGCGATGTCAGGCGCAATGGTCTTTTCGGCACCGGACGGCTTTGTCTCTGTGCCTGGGGCCAGAATCATCCCGGAAAAGACGGCATAAAACCCTCCACCCCCCAAAGCCAGGAACAGGACCAGCCCGATGATCAGGGGAAACTTCGACTTCTTTTTTGGAGCCGCGTCCTGCGGCACTTCGGCTTCGGCCAAAGGGACCTCCATCCTCACTCTGAGACCAAAGATAGACTGTTCGTCCTAACCGATTGTTAAGACCGGCACTTCAAAGTGGTGCGAGGGGCAGAAGCCCTGAACGGAGACGACTTTGCAGAATCTGCTTTCGCTATGGGCCAATCTTAGCAACCAGCGCCGGGCCGTCGTGCTTGGCGCGACTGTCGCCATGTTTCTGGCCATTCTGACCCTAGCAAGGATGGCGGGGCAGTCGGACATGGCGCTGTTGTATTCCGGGCTGGACAGCGCCTCTGCCGGGGCGGTGATTACGGCGCTGGACGCGCAGGCCGTGAAGTATGAGATACGCGGGGACGCAATCTATGTCGACCAGTCCAAACGCGACGGTTTGCGGATGACCCTGGCCGGGCAAGGGCTGCCTGCGACAGGGGGCACGGGCTACGAACTGCTTGATTCCCTGTCAGGATTTGGCACGACCTCGCAGATGTTCGATGCGGCCTACTGGCGTGCCAAAGAAGGAGAGCTGGCGCGCACCGTTCTGGCCTTGCCAGAGGTCAAAGCCGCGCGGGTGCACATCGCCCAAGCCCCGACCCAGCTGTTTCAGGACAAGAACAAGCCAACCGCCAGCGTGACGGTTACCACAAGGTCCGGTGCGCTGTCGGCCCAACAGGCCAATGCGATCCGGCATCTGGTGGCGGGGGCCGTTTCGGGCATGCAACCCGATGATGTGGCCGTGATCGACTCGGTGGCGGGGCTGATTCCGTCTGAGACGGATGCCTCGGCACCCAACACGGCAGGCGACGCCCGGGCCGCAGAAATAAAGCAGAATGTCGAGCGGCTGCTGGCGGCCCGCGTTGGCCCCGGCAAGGCGGTCGTTGAAGTCAACGTCGACGTGGTCACCGACCGCGAAGAGGTCAACCAGCGCACGCTCGACCCTCAGGGCAAGGTCGCCATATCAACCGAAACTCAGGACAAAAGCGGGACGTCAACCGGTTCGGATGGCAATGTGACCGTTGCCTCGAACTTGCCCACGGGCGCTGCGGCCCCAGGTGGCACGAACCAGAGCCAGAATTCCGACAAGTCCGAGCGGGTGAACTACGAGGTGTCCGAGACCAATCGTCAGGTCATCAAGGTGCCCGGCGCGGTGGCCAAGTTGTCGGTCGCGGTTCTGGTGGATCAAGAAAAGATAACTGCGGCCGACGGTACGGTGACCTTCCAGCCACGCAGCGATGCAGAACTTGCGACGCTGAAGGAACTTGTCTCATCCGCCGTTGGACTGGATACGACGCGGGGTGACGTCCTGACGCTGAAATCCCTGCCGTTTGATAAGCAGGCGGTCGAAGGCACGCTGGTGGAATCCGGCTTCATGTCGGCTTTCGGCCCGCTTAACCTGATGTCGATGATCCAGTTGGGTGTTCTGGCGCTGGTGACCCTGATCCTGGGGTTGTTTGTGATCCGGCCAATCCTGACGTCTTCGGCACGTGGCACGGCACAGCTGGCGGCAGCCCAGATGCCGCTGGCCTTGCCGAATGGCATGGGTGCCCCGGCACCGGCCGCCCTTGACGGCGAGATCGACGATGGCGGCATCATGTTCCCGCAGGTCGCCGACTTCTCGGAACAAGAGGCCGCCATGACCGGGGTAGAAACCGACCCGGTCGCCCGTCTGCGCCGCCTGATCGAGGAACGTCAGGCCGAATCAATCGAAATCCTGCGCTCCTGGATGGAACATGACGAGGAGCCTGTCTGATGGCCCTGAAGCTTGAGGTGTTTGACACCGAAGCCAAACCGCAAAAGACCCATACCGTCGTGCTGGACAGGGTGGCGCTTGAAGACGAAAAACTTGCGTCGTACGAGACCGGCTACAAGGCGGGTTGGGATGATGCCAGCGCCGCGATGACCGAGGATCAGACAAGGATCCGGGCCGAACTGGCGCGCAATCTGCAAACGCTCAGCTTCACTTATCACGAGGCGCGCAATCACGTCCTGAAGGCGGTGGAGCCATTGCTGTTGCAGATCGTCGGCCAGCTTTTGCCAGAAATTGCCCGTGAAACTCTGGCGCCTTTCGTTTTGGAAACCCTGATGCCGCTGGCAGAGGGGCTTGGCGATGCACCGGTCACGCTGGTGATCAACCCTGTCGCCCGTGCCTCGGTCGAGGCGTTGCTGGAACACGCCACCGGCCTGCCCCTGACCATCGAGGAAGAACCGACGTTGGGCGAGGGGCAGGTCTACATCCGCCTCGGCACGGTGGAAACTCAGGTGGATCTTGACAAGGCCACCGCTGAAATTGCCTCTGCCGTGCGCGGCTTCTTCGACCTTCCCGGAAAGGACAGACCAAATGGATGATCCCGCCGACAGCAACCCCTTCGCGCAGGTGCCGATCGAGGTGACAATCTCGGTTGGCAAGGCAAGGCCCATGGTGAAAGACCTGCTTCGGCTGAGCCGCGACGCCATCTTGCCGCTGGACCGCCGCGTTGATGACCCGGTGGAGCTTTACGTCGGGGACCGGCTGATCGCGCGCGGCGAGTTGCAGGAGCTGGAGGGGGAACAGGCCGGGCAACTGGCCGTCCGGCTAACGGAAGTGGCCAATTTGCGCGGTGGGCTGTGAGGCGTATTGCCCTGCTGACGCTGGCTTTGATCTTGCTTGCCGAGCCGGCGTTGGCCCAGTCGATGTCACTGGATTTCGGCAACAACAGCTCACTGGCGACCCGGTCGGTCGAAATCATCATGCTGGTCACTCTGCTCAGCATCGTGCCTGGCCTGGCTGTGATGGTGACCTGTTTTCCCTTCATCGTCACGGTTCTGTCGATCCTGCGGCAAGCTTTGGGGCTACAGCAGTCACCGCCCAACATGGTGATCGTCAGTCTGGCGCTGTTTTTGACGTGGTTCGTGATGGATCCTGTCTTGACCGAGGCCTGGACCAAAGGCGTGGAGCCGCTGACCTCTGGCCAGATTCAGGTGCAGCAGGCGATTCCGTTGATTGCCGCGCCGTTCCGCGGCTTCATGGCGAACCGTACAAATCCTGACACTTTCGCGGCGCTTGAGGCGCTTCGGCCCGGGGAAACCGCAAAGCTTGCTGACGCGCCTTTTTCGCTTCTGGTGCCATCCTTCATGCTGTCAGAAATCTCGCGGGCGTTTCAGATTGGCTTTCTGATCTATCTGCCTTTCCTGATCATCGACCTTGTGACGGCGGCAATCCTGATGTCGATGGGGATGATGATGGTGCCTCCGGCGGTGGTGTCCTTGCCGTTCAAACTCGCCTTTTTCGTGGTAGCAAATGGGTGGACACTGGTATCCAGCGCCTTGGTCCGCAGTTACACCGGCGGCTAGGTGCTGAAACCGATGTGCCAGCAAAATGCCCCGCCCACCTGCGGGGCATTTTGCTTGGGTGAACGTTAGTTCACCAGGAACTCTGCATGCAGCGCTCCGGCGGCGTTGATGCTTTTCAGGATGTCGATCATGTCATGCGGCGCCACACCCAAGGCGTTCAGCCCAGCCACGACCTGTGACAGACTTGCGCCGCCCTGAACCTCGGCGAGGCCGGTACCGGGGGCGTTCTGGATCTGGGCATTCGTGTTAGGCACGGTGATGGTCTGGCCCTGCGAGAAGGGGTTGGGCTGCACAACCTGCGGCATCTCATCCACACGCAGGGTCAGGTTGCCCTGCGCGATGGCGACGTGACTGATGCGCACATCGTCATCCATCACGATGGTGCCACTGCGCTGGTCGACTACCACGCGGGCGCGAGACTCAGGCTCCACCGTCAGGTTTTCAAGCCTGGCGATGACATGGGCCGGGCTGTCCATATGGGTGGCGTCGATGTTCAGGGAAACGGTTCCGGCATCCTGCATCAGTGCCACATTGCCGCCAAAGGCTGTGTTGATGACGGCTTCAATCTTCGCGGCCGTGGTGAAATCCGGCGACCGCAGCGCCAAGCGCACCGAATGCATCTGGCTGAAATCAAACTGCACTTCACGCTCGACATGCGCGCCGGAGGGGATGGTGCCGGAGGTGGGAACCCCTTGGGTGACCTTGGAACCCTGACCCTCGGCCGAGACACCTCCGGCAATGATGGTGCCCTGCGCCACGGCATAGATCTGGCCATCCGCACCATTCAGCGGCGTCATCACCAAAGTGCCGCCCAACAGGCTTTTCGCGTCGCCAATGGCTGAGACCGTCACGTCAATCCGCCCCCCCGCCCGTGAGAAGGGCGGCAGCGAGGCGGTGACGAAGACGGCGGCCACGTTCTTGGGCTGAAACTGTTCACCAGTGACGTTGACGCCCAAACGCTCCAGCAGGTTGGACATGATCTCTTCGGTGAAGGGCGAATTGCGCAAGCCGTCGCCCGTGCCATTCAGGCCGACCACGAGGCCGTAACCCACAAGATCGTTGCCGCGCACGCCATCAAACTCCACCAGGTCCTTGATGCGAATAGCTTGCGCCGCAGCAGGGCTGGACATGAGCGTGGCCAGTGAGACGCAGAGAGCGCGCAATATCAAAGGAAATCCACCAGGCTAAGGCGCGAGGCGCGCGCGGTAAGGGCATACAACGTCTGCAACTGGCCTTGGGTTTCCTGAAACTTCGCAGCCGTCTCGTAGGGATCAACCGACAGAAGGTTCAGGCGCGCGGTTTGCAGCACGTCCTTCTCGGCATCGTTGCGGGTCGCGGCATTTTCAACCGTCGCCTCGGTTGTGCCGAGGCGGGCACCAAGCTGGACGATAATGCTTTGCGACCCAGCAAGGCTTTCACCGGCCCGCTTGGCCAGATCGGCCCTTGCTACATCGCTTCCGGCCAGCACGCCACGCCCCAAAAGCGCCGCCAGCGCAAGGCCCTTCAGGGTCTGTATAATCGCCGGATCTTTGGCGGTGACATCAATTTGCGCCGTCTGGTCGGGGCCGATGGGCACTGGCCCAAGGACATCTCCGCCTTGATAGACGGTGGCTGCATAGCCCGATGGGTCATCAAACCAGGCGTTCACCGCCGTCGTGACATCACTGGCCGAAACCGCCCCGGCCGAGGAAATGGCGCCTTCAAGCGCCGTCAGCATCGTATCGGAACTGGCCACCGAGGTGGCATCGGTGCTTTGGCCCGCAAACAACGAACGTTCGCCCAACCTTGTGTTCAACACCGACATCACGGTGTCCAAGCGGTGCAAAGCCTCATTGCCTATCGCGTTGATCTGCAACGCCGATGTACCAGACGAACCGGCGAGCAGGGCCGAACTGACCGCTTTGGACTGATCATTGATCGTGCCCAGTGTTGTCTGCATCACGCTGGCTATGACCTGCGTTTCGGACGTTACGGTGTGATAGGCGTCCAGCTGCGACAGGCTGGCCTCGATCCCGGCGATGGGAACATAGTTGCCACGCAACCGTTCGGTCTGGTCCGACACAAGGCCGGTTGTCGCCTCGGTTGACAGGTCTTGCATGGCGTTCTTAAGGTTCATGCCCCGACGGCTGAGGATCAGGGATTTCGCCATATCGCCGACGGTCATGTTGGGCATTTTACATATCCATCAGGGTTTTGATCATGTCATCAACGGTTTTGATGACCTTGGCATTGGCGGCATAGTTTTGTTCGATCTGCAAAAGGTCCTGCATTTCCTGATCGGTATCGACGCCACCCTGCGCCTCCATAGAGGTGAAGGTGTCCAGCCGGGCGGCGGCATAGATCGCTTCACCCTGCGCGGAAAGTTTGTTGGAGGCGGTCGTGGAAAGCAGATCGCTGGCCAGCGCCGAAAAACTGCGTGCACCGGCCATGAAGCCGCCTGACGCCGGGGTACGTTCTGCCGTCAGGGCGCTGCGCAGGTCGGTCAGCAGGGCGCTATTGCCGACGATGCCAGGGACAGAAGCACCCAAACCATCGCGAGTTCGCCAAAGCGCGCCGCCCTTTGCGGGATCAACCTTGCTGTTGACGGTCAGTCTTTGGGCAAGGCCAACCTCATTCTGCGGATCAAAAGCCAAGCCGCTGTCCGTGAACAAGCCCGGATCGCCAGTGGCCCGCGTGGCGTCAAGTCCGCTGTCCTGAAAGCGTTCCACCAGATCGCGCGCCACCGCGTCAATCTGCGTTTGGGCCGTGACAGCCAAATCATCGCGAACGGCAAAGTTGCCGGCCAAAGACCCACCAAGAATAACAGAAGATTCGCCCGCAGTTGCCGTGGTGACGCCATTCAACGTCAGCCCCGATAGGCCGCCCGATTGCAGTGTCATGGCAGGGGAAATCACCGAGGTTCTGGTGAAACCGAAGACCGATGGGATGCCGTCAACCAGCACCCCACCTGTCGTGGTGTAAAGCGAAACAGACCCATCACTTTGCTGAACTTCCCGCAGCGGCACGATTTTGGCGATCTGGTCAATCACCTGCTGGCGCTGGTCCTGAAGGGCAGAAGTGTCTTGTCCGACGCCGAAACCCCTGCGAATCTGAACGTTCAACTTCGAGGTCCGTTCCAGCGCGGCGTTCAGTTGCTGCACCTGGCTTGCAATTTCCGTATCGGCGGCGGTTCGGGCGTACTGGATATCCTTGCCGATGGCCACAATGCTGGTGGCCACACCTTTGGCCGCATTCAGGACCGCGTTCAGCCGAGGCTCAGCCTCGGGGTGTGAAACGGCCTCGGTCAGGGCAGTATCTAGCGCTGCGACACGGCCATTGACGGAATAGGCCTGATCTGGCGTCCCCATCAGCGTTTCGATGCGTTGGTAGAAGGCGGACTTGGTGTCCGCCTGCCCCTGTGCCGATTGCGCAAGCCTGCGGTCGCTGATCAGCGCCGGATTGACGGAGCGGTCGACGCCGACAATCGCAACCCCTTGCCCGCTGGTGCCAACCGTGCGCGCAGTGACCTGCAATTGCCGTCGGCCATAGCCCGGCGTCGTCGCATTCGCGATGTTGGATGAAACCAGCTCTGCCCGTTTGGACGCGGCCGTAAGGCCGGAAAGGGCGCTGGCAAGAGTTCCGCCGATTGTCACCTAACTCTCCTATCGCTTGAGGTTGGCGGTTTCTTGCAGCATCTCGTCCACCGTCTGAATCACCTTGACGTTGGAGGAATAGGCACGCTGCGTCGTGATCAGATTGGTCAGTTCCGAGGTGACATCCGTGGTGGATTGTTCCTGGGAATAGCCAACCATCTTACCGGTTGGCCCATCGCCCGAATCCCACAGATAGAACGGTCCCGATTCCGCCGAAAGCTGATAGGTCTGGTCGCTGTGCGAGGCCAGACCGTTCGGGTTGGGCACGTCCACTACGGGAATCTGATAGATGACCTTGGAAAAGCCCTGGTCGTAGTTGGCATGAAGATACCCGTTGTCGTCAATTTCGACCCCAACCAGGCGCGCAACCGGGGTGCCGTTCGTGGCCTTGCCAATCGGCGCAAAGCTTTCGGATAGCTGGGTCATGCCGCCGGTCACGCCGACCGCCCCGATATCAAGGTCGACATTGCCGCCACCAACTGCCAGCGAAATGACCCCGGTGCCAGCGTCATAGTCTGCCCCGGTAACGGTCGTGATCGAAGCCAGGGTTCCGCCAGCGCTTTGGCTGCTGTCGAAGGTGATGTTGTATTCGGCGATGACCGCGTTGCTTGACGCCGAATCGGCGATGGTCATGTTCCAGGTGTTCGACGCGCCTGTCGCCGGAACTGACGGCGTGAAGACGTAATGCAACGTCTCTTGTGTGCCAAGATTGCCGGTATATTGCACCGACATCTGATAGGTCAGGCCATTGGCCCCGGCTTGCGTCGCTGTCGCTGGCAGGTTGGCACCCAGCGACATCTTGGTCGTCGGGTTCGACACATACTGGTTCTGGTCCAGCTTGACCGGTGACATCGCCTTCATCGTGTCACGCGGGAAGTTCGACAGTGTGCCGTCCGGGTTGGCCGGCCATCCCATCAGAACCTGACCGGTCGGCGTGCGCAGGATACCGTCGGCATCCGCCTTGAACGAGCCTGTCGTGGTCAGCGAAATCGGCAGATCACCCACCCCACGATTGACCGCGTCAATCGTGGTGACGGCCATGAAGCCACGCCCGTCAATGGCAAGGTCGGTCGGATTGGACGTACCAATCAGCGGCCCGTGTTCGTCAATCAGACGAAAGCTGGTCGACCGCACGCCACCCGCCGAATAGGCGGTGCTGAGGTCACCATGCACGACGACCGAATAAAACTCGGACGTTGCGCGCTTGTAGCCAAAGGTAGAGGAGTTCGCGATGTTGTCTGAAATGGTTGCCAGACGGTTGGCATTCGCGTTCAACCCTGCCACCCCCGCATTCAGCGAAGAGGAAATCGTCATCGATAGCGCCTTTCTGCAGCTCGACCTTACCAGTTCAAGTTGAACGCTCCGACTTAAGATTAGCCTAACAGGTAAAACCCAACCGGCTTACCGGTTCTTGCGCAGCAGGATGACCTCGATTCGGTTGTTGCGCATCGCGGTCGGGTCCGCAGTGGCCGGCTTGCGGTCGGCATGCCCGCTGATTCGCGCGATTCGGTCAGTCGGCATCCCAGCATTTTCAAGCAGTTGCCGGACAACCTGCGCCCGCGACGACGACAAATCCCACATCGGATTCCGAACCATCATCACCGGATAAGAGTGGACATAGCCATCCACCGCGATGGCATTTCGGGTTTGTCCTAAAACATCCGACAAAAGAGCGGTAATTCCTTGTAATGTTTCGCTTGGCACTGCGGAGTCGTTTGCGAAAAGCGGGCTGCCCTCAACGTCAAACATCTCGATCACCAGCCCCTCATCGGTGACTTTGGTGACGACGTGGCTTAGCAGGCTGTCCATGGTCTGGCTTTCGCCGCCCTTACCCTCCAGCTTGCTTTGCAGTCGTTTGAGGCTGGCATCTTCGGCTGCCTTGTCCGTCCCGGCAGCGTTGCCACCGACCCCGCCGGATTTCTGTTCATCGCCCGGCTGTGCCGCCGACTGCCCGGTGCCATTCTTGGCCAGGGTCTTGTCACTGAAGATCGACTCGCCGCCAAAGGCACCGTCACCGCCGCCCGAGACACGGTTGATCGGGATCGTCGGATTGAAGTAATCCGCGATGCCCTTGCGTTGTTTTTCCGTCGTCGCGCCCAAAAGCCACATCAGCATGAAGAAGGCCATCATGGCCGTCACAAAATCTGCGTAAGCAACCTTCCACGCCCCACCGTGGTGTCCGCCGCCGATTATGACCTTCTTGCGTTTGATGATGACTGGCGCGGCATTTGATTGCCCGGCCATTCCCACACCCATAGTCTACCCAAGGCCGACTTTAGCGGAATGGCGTTAATCCGGGCTTAACCCTTGGCATTTTATCGGCTTTTGGTCCGCCCCGCATCAGGTCAGCCCCGCATCAGGTCAGCCCCGCATCAGGTCAGCTTCGGGCCAGATCTGCGCGCACCGTCATGCCGATCATCGCATAGTCTGCAACGAACTGCTTGGCCGCCGCCCGCGTCAGCCCGCTTTCAAGGCGCAACGCGCGACGGGCGGTCACGGCCTCGATCGTATCGGCGGAGCTGCAACCCCGCGTCGCAAGGAAATCCGCCAGGTCCCGGCCGGACATGCGGCCCGGTCCGGTCAGCGTCAGGTGATAGCGCTGGAATGCCTGATTGACGCCGATCAACCCGGCCTTTGGAAATCGCGCCAAAATACACGTCAGCATGTGGCGATCAAGGTTGACGGCAATCTGCGGGCAGTGATCCTTGGCAGAGCAGGCCAGAACCGAGATGTGCCGCAGAATTTGCGCCATCTCTGCCCCAAGCCCATTGATCGGGGCGAACACATCGTAAGCCGCACCACTTTGCCCGCACTGTGTCACACTTACCCCGGGAAGCGCGCGCAATGCGGCGCAGCAGTCCTCTGCCTTGGCACGCGGCAGTCCAGCAATCTCCAATCCGGCCGGACCTCGAAAGTCGGCAGTCGAGACATCACCCGGCCTTCCCAGACGGGCCAGAGTTGACCGGACAAGATGTATGGCTTCCGTCTTCTTCAGACGTACGGACAGATCAAACCGCTCGATCATGGGTTCGGCGTTCTTGGTCACAAGTTCGACGTGCAACCCCAATGCTGCCAGCACCGGAATTGCGGCACGTGCAGTGGCGCGCGGGATATCCTGCGCAAGCACACCACACCCCCGCGTCAGCAGCGCCTCGGCCTCGGCAATCTTCAGACCGAAGTGCCGCGCCAGGTGGCCGGTTGCCAGATTGGCATGCGGCCCCGAGGAAATCAGCGCGACTTGAACGGTCTCGACGATCCGCTGCGATGACATCATCTTTCCCCCCGTGTTTGCCGATGACTTTGTGGCAGACCGCGTCACCATTGCGTGACGCTTGCGTTAACGAAGCGTCAATTCGCCGGGGGGCGTCGGAGGGAAACCGCTTATCGCGGAAAGAAAGCAAGGATGTTCAGCGCTTTGACAACCTTAGATTGCAACGCCCAACCGCAAGGCATCGTAGATTGCTGCGTGGATGTTGCGCGCCTCAACCGCGTCACCGATGCGGAACAGTTGGAATCCGGCCGGACCGCCGCCAAGCGTCTGCGGTTGGCTGGCGATCAAGGCATCGTAATCCACCGCCCCAAGGTTGACCGAATGCGGCTTCAGGGCAAAGTACACCTCGTCCAGCGGCGACGTGCCATGGTTGACTACGACCTGATCAAAGTGCCGGGTAATCCCCAGTTTGCTATAGTCACTGTCAATCGTTGCCTTGATCCGGTTGCCGTCTCGTTCAACCGAGGTGAGACGGTAGGTCACGGTAAAGGTCACCGCCTTACCCTGGATTGCCCGCATGTAGGGCACAAGGTTCATCGCCATGACGTCGGGGGCAAAGGTGCGGTCAGGGGTCATCACTTCCACCGTAGCCCCCGCTTCCGCCAGCAGTTGCGCCGTCTGAAGCGCGGTATGGTCGCCCGCATCGTCATACAGCAGCACGTTTTGCCCCGGCTTCACATCGCCTGACAGAATGTCCCAGGCGGAAACCGTCAGGTCATTGCCCGATGACAGGATGTCTTTCTGCGCCATCCCCCCTGTCGCCACGATAACCACATCGGGGTTCAACGGAGTAATATCGGCGGCCTCGGCCCAGGTGTTGAGGCGGAACTCTACCCCCAAAGCAGCGCACTGCGCCATGCGCCAGTCGATGATGCCAATCATCTCGGCCCGGCGTTTTGTCCGGGCCAGCAAGCGCACCTGACCGCCCGCTTCGGCAGCGGCCTCGAACACGGTAACCTTGTGGCCACGTTCTGCCGCCACCCGGGCGGCCTCCAGTCCCGCAGGACCGGCCCCCACCACCACAACCTGCCGCCTGGTGGCTGCTGGTTTGATCGTGTGCGGCATGGTTTCTTCACGGCCCGTGGCGGGATTGTGGATGCAAAGCGCCATGCCGCCCTGATAGATGCGGTCAAGGCAATAGGTTGCCCCGACACAGGGGCGAATGTCATGCTCGCGCCCCGCGATGATCTTTTGCACGATATGGGGGTCGGCCATATGGGCCCGGGTCATGCCGACCATATCCAATTGGCCCGAGGCTATGGCGTGCCGGGCCGTCGCCACATCAGGAATGCGGGCGGCGTGGAATGTGGGCATGCCGACCTCGGCCTTCATGCGGCCTGCAAAATCCAGGTGCGGAGCGCTTTTCATGCCGTGGATCGGGATCACATCGGTCATCGCCGCATCGGTATGGATACGGCCCTTGATGATGTTCAGGAAATCCACCAGCCCCGATGAGCGGAACATCTTGCCTATCGCCACGCCCTCATCCGCACTGATGCCGCCCGCCTCGACCTCATCCGCCGTATAGCGCATCCCCAGCAGGAACTTTTCCCCAACCCGTTTGCGGCAGGCGGCCAGAACCTCCATCGCAAAGCGCGCCCGGTTTTCCAGACTTCCGCCATAGGGCGCGGGCAAAGCGTTGGTGATGGGTGACATGAACTGATCCAGCAAATGCCCGTAGCATTCAAACTCCACCCCATCGAGTCCGGCCTCTTTCATCCGCTCCGCCGCATCGGCGAAATCAGAGATCACACGTTCGATATCCCAATCCTCGATCACCTTCGGAAAAGCCCGGTGGCTGGGTTCACGCCCCGGCCCTGCCGCAAGCACCGGCAGCCAATCCCCTTTGTCCCAGCGTGTGCGCCGCCCAAGGTGGGTCAGCTGGATCATCACCGCAGCCCCCGCCTCGTGGCAATCGTCGGCAATCCGGCGCATCCACGGCACCACTTCGTCCTTGTAGGCCAGGACGTTGTTGAACACGGGGGGCGAGTCCTTTGACACCGCGGCCGAGCCTGCCGTCATTACCATCGCCACACCCGCTTTGGCCCGCTCCAGATGGTACAGCCGGTAGCGGTCTTTCGGCATCCCATCCTCGGGGTAGGCCGGTTCGTGACTGGTGGTCATGATCCGGTTGCGCAGGGTCAGGTGTTTCAGGGTGTAGGGTTGCAGCAAGGGATCGTTGGACATGTGGCTCTCCAGTTTGGGGTAAGCCTAAGGCCTGCCGCGCAGAAGAAGCGCCGGTTTGCGACGCGTCACCTAGGCCAGGCGCGACAAAAGTGTTGTCAGGATGGCTTGCTCTTCCTCGTTCAGCGGGGAAAGCGTATCGGAGGTCACTTGCTGTGCCGCAGCAACACGGCCTGCGTAAAGCCTTGCCCCCACCTCGGTCAGGCTGACGGTCAGGCGGCGGCGGTCGTCCGGATCGTCTGCCGTCTCGACCAGCCCATCGCGCACCAGCCGGTCGACCACGCCCTTGATCGTCGCCGCATCCATCGACGTCGCCCGCCCCAGCGTGTTCTGGCTTTGCGGCCCCAGTTCCGCCAACTTGGCAAGGGCGGCAAACTGCGTCGAGGTCAGGTCAGGGATCGCCGCGCTGAAAATCGACAAGTGCCGCTGCGTCACCCGACGCAGCAGATAGCCAACCTGACGGTCGAGTGAGTATGCCGGTGTGTTCGGTTTCATTGCTTTTGGATACCGAAGCCACGCCTGCCGCGCAAGGAAGTTGACAGCGGCCTCGCGCAGGTCGCAAACTGCATGTGTGCAAACGAATGAGGCCCGAATGCCTGTCTACGCCCGCCCATCGGATCTGACCAAGGCGCTTGCGCTTGCCGGTCTGGGCTACCGCGTGCTGGCAGGTGGGACAGACCTTTACCCCAACGCCGGCTGGGGGCTTGCGGGCGATGTGGTTGACGTGACCTCGGTTCCCGAGTTGCAGGGGATTTCGGCAGGCGACGGCCTGCGCATTGGGGCCTGCACCACATGGTCGCAAATTGCAGAAGCCAGCCTGCCCGCAGCACTGGATGCCTTGCAACAGGCCGCACGTCAGGTTGGCGGCCGTCAGGTGCAAAACGCCGGCACCATCGGCGGCAATATCTGCAACGCCTCTCCGGCCGCAGACGGCATCCCGCCGCTTCTGGCACTGTCCGCTGAAGTGGAGCTTGCAGGTGAAAATGGCGCGCGCAGGATGCCGTTGGAACACTGCCTGATCGGGCCGCGCAAGCTGGCCATCGCACCGGGTGAGATCCTGGTGGCCGTTCATATTCCCGCGTTCGCGCTGCAAGGCCGCTCTGCTTTCGTCAAGCTGGGGGCCAGAAGCCATCTGGTGATTTCCATCGCCATGGCCGCCTTGCGCGTGGTCACGCTGAACGGGCAGATCACACATGCCAGCGCTGCGGTCGGGTCTTGCGGCCCAACGGCCCGCCGATTGCGCGCCTTTGAAGCGGCCCTGACCGGGCAAAGCCTTGATGCCTTGGACATTCACCCCGAACTGATCCGCACCGCACTTGCGCCGATCGACGATATCCGCGCCACCGCAGCTTACCGAACCCAAGCCACCGTCACCCTGCTGCGCCGCCTGGTGGAGGAGATCGCCCGATGATCCGCTTTCTTCTGAACGGCGCTGCGGTCACAGCGGACGTCCCACCGACCCTGCGCCTGACAGAGACGCTTCGGGAACATCTTGGCCTGAAAGGCACCAAAGTCGGCTGTGATGCCGGTGACTGTGGCGCTTGTACGGTGCTGATCAACGGTCGCGCAGTCTGTGCCTGCCTTGTCCCCTCGGCCCGGGTCGAGGGGACACAGGTTGAAACAGTAGAGGCTCAAACTCCCACTCTTGACCTACTGCGCGCCAGTTTTTTGCGCCACGGAGCCGCCCAATGCGGCATCTGTACGCCCGGCATGCTGATGGCCGCCTGCGATCTGCTTGCGCACACTCCGCAGCCAACGGCCAAGGCGGTGGAGCAGGCTTTGGGCGGCGTCTTGTGCCGCTGCACTGGCTATCGCAAGATCATCGCAGCGGTGATGGATGCCAAGTCCGCCCGCATCGAGGCTGTTGCAGGTGATAAAATCGGCGATCGTCTGCCGCGGATTGATGGCGTGGCCAAGGTGGCCGGTGATTGTTTCGGCGCAGACTTTGCCCCGCAAGGGGCGCTGACGGTGAAAGCAGTCCGCTCCCCCCACCCACACGCTGCCTTTACCTTCGGCGACCTGAAAGCCTTTGCCGCCCGCCCCGGTGTCGTGGCTGTCTTCACTGCCGTCGACATTCCTGGCCGCAACGCGTTTGGCGTCATCCCGGCCTTCGTTGACCAGCCCGCCATAGCCGCCTCGCCCGCCCGGTTTCGTGGCGAATGCGTGGCGCTGGTAGCTTTCGCGCCGGGCCTGGAACCTGACCTGACATCCTTTCCCATCCTGTGGACGCCGCTTGCCAGCCTGCTGTCCCCCGAAGCAGCCGAGAACGCCGATGCAGCCCTTCTGCACCCCAACCGCCCCGGCAATCTGCTGACCCAAGGCCGCGTCATCAAAGGCGATGCCGCGCAGGCCCTTGCCGGTTCCGCCCACATCGCCACAGGCTCTGTCACCACAACCCATGTCGAACACGCCTATATCGAGCCCGAAGCCGGTGCCGCCTGGATGGAGGGTGACACACTGGTCATCCGGGCCTGTACCCAAGCCCCGGTGATGGACCGTGACGACACCGCCGCCGTCCTTGGCTTGCCGGTTGACCGCGTCCGCATCATCCCCTCTGCCGTAGGTGGCGGCTTTGGGTCGAAGCTGGACGTCAGCCTGCAACCGCTGATCGGCCTTGTCACGCTGGTGACCGGCAGACCCAGCCGCATGACCTATAGCCGCGCCGAAAGCATGGTCTCTACCACCAAGCGCCATCCGGCCGAAATCCATGGCCACATTGGTTGTGATGCCAAGGGCCGCATCACTGGCATGGAGTTCGCTGGCCGCTTTGACACCGGCCCCTATGCCTCATGGGGGCCCACTGTCGCCAACCGCGTTCCTGTTCACGCTTCCGGACCTTACCTGACCCCAAACATCACGGCGCACGCCCGGGCGGTTCATACCCACGGTCCGGTCTCGGGTGCCTTCCGGGGCTTTGGCGTGCCCCAGGCCGCAGTCTGGCAAGAAACCCTGTTTGACGATCTGGCCCTTGACGTTGGACTGGACCGGCTGGAATTTCGCATCCTCAACGCCCTGCGCGACGGCGATCACTCTTCCACGGGCCAAGTCATGCAAGCCACCGGCATTACGCCTTGCCTGGAAGCGTTGCGCCCGCACTGGCACCGCGCCTTGGCCCACGCGCAAAAGACCCCATTCCGCGGCGTCGGTGTCGCGTCATGCTGGTATGGCTGCGGCAACACGGCTTTGCCTAACCCCTCCACCATCCGCATCGGCATCACACCAGCCGGACAAATCACCCTGCATCAAGGCGCTACGGACATCGGCCAAGGCTCCAACACGGTTATCGCGCAAATCGTAGCTGAAACGCTTGGCGTTGCTGTCAGCGCCCTGCGCCTGATCGGCCCTGACACTACCCTTTCGCCAGATGCCGGAAAAACTTCGGCCAGCCGACAGACCTATGTGACAGGCCGTGCGGCAAAGGCTGCGGCAGAGGCGTTGCGCAGGGCCTTGCTTGGTCTGGGCAACCAACTCCTGACGGCCTTGCCCGTCGATGCCATGGGCTATGCGCTTTGTGTCGAGGAAACCTACGACCCGCCCACCAAACCGCTGGATTCCAAGGGTCAGGGCAGCCCTTACGCCGTACATGGCTATGGTGCGCAGATGGTGGAACTGTCAGTGGACCCCGACCTTGGAACGGTGACGCTTCACAAGATCACCGCCGCCCATGACCTTGGCCGCGCCATCAACCCAATGCTTGCTGAAGGCCAGATCGAAGGCGGCATCGCCCAAGGCATCGGCATGGCGCTGATGGAAGATTACATCGCAGGCCGCACCGACAACCTGCACGACTACCTGATCCCGACCTTTGGCGACGTGCCACCCATTGAAAGCATCCTCATCGAGGTGCCAGACCCCGAAGGCCCTTACGGTGCCAAGGGCCTGGGCGAACACGTGCTGATCCCCACCGCCCCGGCCATCCTCAACGCCATACGAAATGCCACCGGTGCCCGCATCACCCATCTGCCCGCCCTGCCCCACCGCATCCTCGCCGCCATGAAAGGCGACAGACATGTCTGAGAAAATCCGCTGTGACGCCTGCCCGGTGATGTGCTTCGTAGCCCCGGGCCAGACCGGTGCCTGTGACCGCTACGCCAACGCCGATGGCCGGATCGTGCGGACTGACCCCATGGTGATGCTGTCACACGCGCTGAAATCGGGTAGCCGCATCATCCCCTTTGCCAGCAAGGAATGGCCCGAAAACGCAAGATCAGAGCCTGTTCCAGCCGACACCTTCGTCACCGGCATAGGCTCTGGCACCACTTACCCGGACTACAAACCAGCGCCGTTCATCGTCTCAAGCAAAGTTGAAGGCGCTGATATGGTCACCGTGGTGACCGAGGCAATTTTTTCGTACTGCGGCGTCAAGGTGAAGATTGACACCGACCGCCACCTTGGCCCCGAAGGTGCCGAGGTACGCTTTCGTGGCGAGGTGATCGGCCACGTCACCACAGCCGAATACGGCAGCCAGATGCTGTCGCTGGGCGGGGTGCATCATCTGACCGGTGGCACCAAGGCCGAAGGGCGCGAGACCTGTGCCGCGATGTTGGCGCTGTGCAACGCCGAGGCCGTCAACCTGATGATCGACCACGGCGCAAGTGTCACCGTTCAGGCTGGAAAGCCCCCGATTGTTGATGGCATACCAGAACACCGCATGCGTGTCGGCTGCGGGTCCGCCACCATCGGGATGTTTGCGGCACAATGGCAAGGACTGGTGGATGAGGTGGTGGTGGTGGATGATCACATCACCGGCGTCGTCTCGGAACATCAGGCGGGCAAGGTGCTGGACTGGCCCGCCACTGGCATCAGGATCAAGGGCTACCGATCAACCCCCGGACGCTACTTCCGCGTCTCTGATGCGGGCCTTGGCTGGGGCGGCACCGCACTGACCGACCCGCTGGAAATCCTTGGCCCCTGGCGTCCCGAAAAAGGCGCTCGCCCCGGCATGACCCTTTTGATGGTCTCGACCACTGGCGAAGACTATGCCTATTACAGGCTGGATCAGGCTCTGACCCCGCAGAAACAGCCTTTTCCCGATGCACTTCTGCCCACCGTCACCCTCATCGCCGAGAACTGCGAGCCTGCCCTTTGCACGGTCTTGTTCGTCGGCGGCGCCGGAGGCTCGCTGCGCGCCGGTGTCACGAAAAATCCTGTGCGCCTGACAAGGTCTGTCCAGCAAGGCCACACCAGGCTGACCCTTGGCGGGGTGCCATGCTATGTCTGGCCCGGCGGCGGTATTACCTTCATGGTGGATGTCTTGCACCTGCCAAATGGGGCGTTCGGGTCTGTTCCCACCCCCGCCCTCGTCGCCCCACTGGAATTCACCATCCCCGTGACGGACTATGTCGCGATGGGCGGCCATATCGACCAGATGGTTACCGTCGATCAGGCCCTTGCCCAAGGCGGCCAATACCCGACCGCCGCGCACCTGCACCCTTGGCCAGACAAGGGCAAGCGATGACCCCGCAAACCACATCCCTTGCCGATGGCCGCCTGCACCTGCACCACGGCCCGATTGACCTGATCTGCGAGGCTTGGGGCACCCCCTTTGCCACCGCAACCGCTTACCGCAATGCAACCCTGCGCTTCGATGGCCTGCTAGAGGAACTGGTCAGCGAGCTTCCGGCCCTGCGACGCCAAAATGTGTCTCTGAAGGGCCCGATCGCCCGAAAAATGGCTGCCGCCGTCGCCCCCTACCGCCCCGCCTTCATCACACCGATGGCCGCCGTTGCCGGTGCTGTGGCCGAAGCCGTTCTGGCCGCGATGACGCAAGCCCCGTTGTTGCGGGCTTATGTCAACAACGGCGGCGATATTGCCTTGCACCTCTCTTCCGGTCAAACCCTCAGCGCCGCTATCGCAGGCACGCCGCACCGGATAACGATCACGCATAGCGACCCAATCCGTGGCATCGCCACTTCGGGCTGGCGCGGGCGCAGCTTTTCAATGGGCATCGCCGATAGCGTGACCGTTCTTGCCAAAACCGCTGCCATGGCCGATGCCGCTGCCACCATGATTGCCAATGAAGTAAACCTGCCGGACCATCCCGCCATCGACCGCGCCCGCGCCGACAGCCTGCAATGCGACAGCGATCTTGGCCCGCGCCTTGTCACCACCCATGTCGGCCCGTTGACCGAAGCCGAAACCGTGCGCGCCCTTTCCCACGGCCAGACTTTCGCCGAAGCCTGCCTGCAACGCGGCCTGATCCTTGGTGCCGCCCTCTGTCTCAATGCGCATCTTTGCACCACTGCCGCCGCCCTACTGGAGCCCTATCATGCCTGACTTCCCCCTTCGCCGCCTGACCGTGCAGATCGAGGAGATCTTCCACGAGGGCGGCCCCGCCTCCGCCCCCCGTCTGCGCGGAGCCATCCTCGCCGTCGTCAAGAATCCGTTTTTCGCCATGTTCGAGCCTGATTTGCAGCCCGCAATGGAGGATCTGAAACCCCTTGGCTTGATGATGACCGATCGCCTGATCGCGGCGCTCGGCGGACGCGAAGGGATTGACGGCTACGGCAAGGGCGCCATGGTCGGCACCGGCGGCGAGGTGGAACACGGCGCGCTTTGGCATTCCCCCGGCGGCTATGCAATGCGCGCGCGTCTGGGCGAAAGCCGGGCCATCGTGCCTTCTGCCATGAAGGTGGCCGCGATGGGTGGCAGCCTTGATGTGCCGCTGGCCCATATCAACGCGGCTTACGTCCGCAGCCACTTCGATGCCATCACCGTTACCATCCCTGACGCCCCCCGCGCTGATGAGATCGTCTTCGTCCTCGCCATGTCGAAAGGCCCGCGCATCCACTCTCGCATGGGCGGGCTGGAGGCAGGCCAGGTCAAGGGCGAGGACGGGCTGCGCTGATGGCATTGGTTGCGGGCGTTGATGTTGGCGGCACTTTCACTGATCTGGTGATCCTTGATCCGGCAACCGGCGGACTGAAGATGGCCAAGGTGCCGACCACTTTGCCCAATCAGGCGGGCGGCGTGCTGGGGGCCTTTGCTGCGGCCGAGGTGAACCTTGCCGACATCGGCCTGATCGTCCACGGCACCACCACCACGACCAACGCGGTTCTTGAAAGAAACCTGTGCAAGACCGGCCTGATCACCACCCAAGGTTTCCGCGACGTGCTGGAACTGGGCCGCCGGACCAGACCGCAAGCCTACGGCATGACGGGCCAGTTCCGTCCCGTCATCCCACGTGACCTGCGGCTTGAAGTGCCCGAGCGAATGAATGCTTCGGGCAATATAGTGACAGATATGGATGAGGCCGCCGTACGCCAGGCCGTCACCCATTTGCGCGACCAAGGGTGTGAAAGCCTTGTCATCCACTTCCTGCACGCCTATGCCAACCCCGCCCACGAGCTTCGCGCCGGTGAGATTGCCCGCGAGATCTGGCCTAACGACCACATTACCCTCGGCCATGCCCTTCTGTCCGAAAGCCGAGAGTTTGAACGGGGCGTTACCGCCGCCGTCAACGCCGCCGTGCAACCCCTGCTGGATCGTTATATCCGCCGATTGGCCAAGGACCTGCGTGCACAGGGTTATTGCGGCAACCTTCTGGTAATGAATGGCAATGGCGGCATGGTAGCCGCCGAAAAAGTCTCGAAAGAAGCGGTCAAGACCGTGATGTCCGGCCCTGCCTCTGGCGTGATGGCAGCTTTGGCCACCGGACGGCGGGCTGGAATGCCCAACCTTCTGACCTATGACATGGGCGGCACTTCAACCGATGTCGCGATGATCCGCAATGGCCGCGCCCCGGTCTCGAACGAGATCGAGGTGGAATATGCCATGCCGATCCACGTGCCGATGGTCGATGTGCGGACTGTTGGCGCTGGCGGCGGTTCAGTCGCCCGGATTGACGCTGGCGGCATGATCAGGGTCGGTCCGGAAAGCGCCGGCTCTGATCCCGGCCCGGTCTGCTATGGCCGCGGAGGCCGTTTGGTGACGATTTCCGACGCCAACCTGATCCTCGGGCGCCTGCCCGCCACCCGCTTCGGCGTGGCGGCTGAAGCTGCGCGGCAGGCGATGCAAGACCAGATCGCCACGCCCCTTGGCCTGTCCGTCGAACACGCGGCTGAAGCGGTGGTGCGCATCGCCAACACACACATGGCCGGAGCGATCCGCATGGTGTCGCTGTCATTGGGTGCCGATCCCCGTGACTTCGCGCTGTTTGCCTTCGGCGGCGCTGGCCCCCTGCATGCGGTGGCGCTGGCACAGGAACTCGCCGTGCCCCGCGTTCTGGTGCCTGCCCGCCCCGGCCTGACCAACGCGTTGGGCTGCGTCGTGGCCGACCTGCGCCATGACTTCGTGCGCACGATCAACCAGCCGCTTGACTTGGCCGACATGCCTTTTGTCCACGCCATCCTTGCCGCACAAGAGGCCGAGGGTCGTGCTTTGATCGCCTTCGAACCGGTACAGGTCCAGATGATTGAAGCTGAATATTCCGCCGACATGCAGTTTATCGGGCAAACCCACCTGCTGCGCATCCGCCTTCCCCATGCAACGCCTTCGCAGCAAGACCTGCAAACCCTGTTCGAGGCTGCCTATTTCGCCCGTTTCCGTGTTGATCTTCCCGCCATCCGGGCCAATCTGGTGAACCTGTCCGTCTCGGTCGTCGGTCGCAGGCCAGAGCCTGACCTTGGGCAGCTGATCCCAACTTCCGGCCGTGCAGAGACGCTTTCTTCGTGTGATTGCCGCCCGGTCTGGTTCAACGGCTGGGTGCAAACGCCGGTCTACTGGCGCGACCACATGCCACTTCCTGCCACGCTGACCGGCCCCGCCATCATCGAGCAGATGGACACCACCATCCTCATCGAACCGGGCTGCAATGTGTCCACAGACCTGGATGGCAACTTGATCATCGAGGTACCCCATGCCCCAATCCGCTAAGGTCGACCCCGTCACCCTCGCCGTCATCCAGGCCAGCCTTCAGCAAATCTGCGACGAGATGGACCTGACCTTCTCCCGCGCCGCCTTTTCGCCGGTGATCGCCGAGGCGAACGACCGCTCTGATGGCATTTATGCCGCCGGGGATGGCGCGCTGATCGCTCAAGGCGCGCAGGGGCTGCCGGTTTTTGTGGGCGTCATGCAATTTTCCACTCAGACCCTCATCGCGCGCATCGCCGCTGGTATCACCGCCGCACCCGAACCCGGCGATATCTACATCGTCAACGATCCCTACCTTGGCGGCACCCACCTGATGGATGTGCGCTTCGTTCTGCCCTATTTCCGCTACAACAGGCTCGCTTTCTGGCTGTCCAACACCGGCCATTGGCCTGATACCGGCGGCGCTGTTCCCGGCGGATTCTCCGCTTCGGCCATCAGTGCGGAACAAGAGGGCCTGCGCCTGCCTCCGGTGAAACTGTTCAAACGCGGGCAGATGGACCGCGAGATCTGGGATATCATCCGCTCCAACATCCGGGTGTCCGACCAGCGGATCGGCGACGTCAAGGCGCAGGCCTCGGCCCTTCTGATCGGTGCCGAACGTCTTTCGATGCTGCTTGACCGCTACACAGATGCAACTGTGGCCGATGCCATCGCCGAAATCCGTCTGCGCGCGGCAAGGCAGATGCGCAATCTGATTGCCCTGATCCCCGAAGGCCGCCATCAATCCCGCGCGTTCATCGACAGTGACGGCGTTGTGAACGAGCCACTGACAATCGCCCTGTCGGTCGAACGCAAAGGCTCCGACCTGCATTTTGACTTCGCAGGCTCCTCGCCCCCTTGCATGGGCCCGATGAACTCGGTCCGCGCCACGACCCTGTCTTCCGTCTATCTTGCCATCCGCCACATCTTCCCCGAAGTGCCCCTCTCGGCCGGCGCGTTCGAGCCGCTGATCGTTGAAAATATCGCAGGAACCTTCCTCGACGCTGCCTATCCGCGCCCCGTCTCGGGCTGCGCGGCTGAAGTCAGCCAACGCATTGCCGAGGCGGTTTTTGCGGCTTTAGTGCCTGTTTTACCCGACCGTGTGACCGCCTCACCCGCCGGAACCAGCGGCAATTTCGGGTTGGGCGGTCATGACCCGATGACGGGCCGCGACTACGTGATGTACCAAATCTCTGGCGGCGGTTATGGTGGCAATGCTGACCATGACGGGCTTTCGAATGGCTGCTCTACCATCGGTATTTCCAAGGCGCCTCCGGTCGAGATCATGGAGCAGAACTTCCCCGTCCTTTATCACCGCTACGCCCTGCATGATGGCTCTGGCGGAGCGGGCCAGCATCGCGGCGGCTTCGGACTGGACTATGAAATCGAACTTCTTCGAGGCAACGCCCGCGCCAGTTTCGTGATGGACCATGGCCGCACTGGTCCGCAAGGCGCTTTGGGTGGGCAGGATGGCGCAGTGAATCGGGTGGAAGTGACCCGCAACGGTGTTACGACCATCCCCGAGCATCTCTCCAAAGCGCAAGACATCGCCCTTGCCCCCGGAGACCGCGTCCGCGTGCGTACCCCGGGGGGCGGTGGCTACGGCCCGCCAGAACTGCGCGACCAGGCCCTGATCGAGGAAGACCTGCGCCTTGGTCGCTATTCCGCCGATGCCTAAAACCGCCGGTACAGAGCCTGATTTACCCATCCATCAAGCTAAGCCCCTTTGTGCCGCTGCCAGCTGATCCGGTCGAACAATGGCCCATAGGCCTGGGCCAAGGATCGCAAGGCTGGCCCATCCACCCGGTCCGTCTTGTCCCACGCCTTGTTGGCCAGCCCAAGGATGCGCGGGGCCAGCATAGGCTCCATTTCGGCGTCATGGGTGGTGAATTCGGACCAGAAGCACCCCTCGACGCCCAGTACATTGCCTGCAATATCCTCGGCCCCTTCCGGCACCGGCTTCCAGTTCACCACATCCTCCAGCGCCACATAGGCAGCCCAGGCGGCACCCCAGTCTTCCGGGTCTGACGTATGGGCCATGTCGAAATAGATGTTCTGCGCCGGACACATCACCACTTGATGTCCCGCACGAGCTGCGGCGATTCCCGGCCCTTGTCCGGTCCAGGAAAACAGCAGGGAATCGTGACCAATCCCGCCATTGGCCCCCTTCGCCGCCTCTTCCCACGCCGCCGCGCGGACGCCGTGCAAGGCCAGAAATCCCGCCAGTTTCGACATCGCCCAGCCCTGCACATCGTCTTGATTTTGCAGCCCCAAATCTGCCTTCATCTTGCTGATCGCGGGAGAGCCGTCCCAGGCCCCGTGGGGCAATTCATCGCAGCCCAGATGCAGAATGCCCAGCGGGAACAGTCCTGCCACCTCCAGCGACAAAGGCTCCACCAGATCCCAGGTCGCCTGCATCGCCGGGTTCAGCGTGTTCTCAAGGAACCCATGCACGGACATTTCGGCACCATTATCGCGATAATCGCGCATCCCGGGGTGCGAAGCGTTCAATGCATGGGAATGTGCGGGCACTTCGATCTCGGGCAATATCTTTATATGCAGGCCCGCAGCATGGGCCAGCACCTGCGCCACATCCTTCTTCGAATAGCTGCCCCCCGACCGGATGCCACCGCCCCAAACCCCCGGAATAAGCTGCCCTTCACCGCGGAATTCCGTCTTTTGCCAAATCTCCGGCGCGCAATCGACCTGAACCCGGAACGATTCATCATCGGAAAAATGCCAGTGGAACCGGTTCAGCTTCAAAAACGCCATCAGGTCCAGCAACTTCAGGATCGACGCCACCTGATAGAAATGGCGTGAGCAGTCCAGATGCTGCCCCCGCCATTCAAAGCGCGGCCCATCCTCGATCCGGCCCAAGGGTAGCGCGCTACTGTGCGTTTCCCGCAGGGTTAAAAGGGTAATTGCGGCACCAAACAGGCTGGAAACGCTGCCAGCGCGGATCAGGATGCCATCCGAAGCAATCTCCAGCAGGTGATCCTCGCCAAGGCTTTCATCGCGTTCTATCGTCACGGGAATGCCATCGTCCGCCAACAACGGCGCCAACCCGCGCCGCTGTGCAAGAGCGTCGGCTAAAGCGAACTGCGGATCGACCGATGCAAACGCCAGCGTCCGCAGCGTGCCAACAGAGGGCAGCCATTTCGTCGGCTGCGGCACCAGTTTCAGGCCGGCAAACTGCGGAGCCATACGCGGCGGAGGGGTATCGTAGCGCACCCCCAACTCGGTCGCAGGCAGCGGCATCGGCCCATAAGTCGTGCGCAGATAGGGACCCAGCGGCAGCCAGGCGCGGTTCTTGGGTGAAAAGCCCTTGCCGTCATGCACCAGAACCACCCGATGCTGCACGTCAGGCGCCAAATCTGGCAACGCCACCTCGGTATATCCCGCCACCTGCCGCACCAGCGTACCTCCCGAAACAACCCGTGCCGGTGTCATGATCGAGCAACAGAACACCGCCCCCTTAAGCGCCGTATCAGAGACGATATCGCAGTGAATTTCCGTGCCTACAATCCGGGCGTCAAAGCCAAGTTCCATGATTTTCCTAACGCGATTCGGCGATGAAATCGTAGATGTCTGACCGATACAGGCCCCGCGTGAACTCGATCGGGCGGCCAGAGGCAAGGTATCCCGTCCGGTCAATCCGCAGCACCGCAGCGCCGGGGGAAAGGTTCAGCAAATGCGCCTCGCTTTCCTCCAAATTCACCGCTGTCACCCGCTGCACCGCCCGCACCGGCGCGCAACCCAGATCGCGCAGCACGGAATACAGCGAGGTTTCCACAAGAAACGGGTCCGGCAGAATATCCTCGGGCAGCGAGGACCACTCCAGCGCCATCGCCTGCCCATCCGCCGACCGCAGCCGTTCGATCCGGGCGACGCGTTGGCCGGACAACATGCCCAAAGCCATCTGCTCCTCGGGCCGGGGCGGAAAAAGCCCGCGTTGCAGCACCTGCGAAGACGAGGTTTTTCCCCGTTGGCTCATATGTTCCGTAAATGAAATCAGGTTGGACAGAGACTGTTCCAGCCTTTGCGGCACCGGCAACACAAACGTGCCCGCGCCGCGCCGCTGTTCCAAAACGCCTTCCTCGACCAGTTGCGCCACCGCTTTGCGCACCGTCACCCGACTGACATCGGCAATCTCGGCAAGGTCACGTTCCGGCGGCAACTGCGCCTCCGCCTCCAGCGCGCCAGAGCGGATCAGTGCGGCGATATGCCGGTAAAGTTGAGCATAGCGCGGCCCCTTGTCAGGCCGATACCAACTTTGGGGCGCGAAGAGGTCGGGCATCTCTGTCATGGCGGCACTGTTATTGGTATTACATTTCTGCGGTCAAACCAGACCATAACAGTCATTTGGCGCTCGATTCGGGTAAAAAACAAGCCAAAAATCAAGGGTAAGCAGAATTTCTGCATAATTGGTAGTATATAGGTAGCAAAATGTTGCAGCTTTGGTAACATTCCCCCAACAAGAGATTCGGCGCTGAAGCACCGAACGGGAACGGGGAACCGGATGACATCATCTTCGCTGCCCACCAAAGCACGCCGCCGAGGGCTGTCAGAGGCGTGGTTCGCCTGGGCGCTGATCTTTCCCGCCGTCGCCTTCATCGGCGTCATCGTCGCCTGGCCGTTGTTAGAGACGATCCGCCTGTCCTTCACCGATGCAAGCATGAACAGCGAAAGCTGGGTGGGGCTTTCCAACTACCAAAAGCTGCTGGGCAGCACGAAGTTCTTCACCATCATCGGGCTGACCTTCTACTGGATGGTTCTGTCCGTTTCCCTGAAGCTGATCGTCGGCCTCATCGGTGCGACCCTGCTGAGCGCCGCCGTCCCCGGTCGCGGTCTGTTCCGGATGCTGATCATGCCGCCGTGGGTCATCCCGATCGCCATCGGCTGCATCGGCTGGTTGTGGGTCTATAACGGCCAATTCGGTATCGTTTCCGGGATGGCGCAGCGCTTTGGCATCCTGAATGGCCCGTTCGAGTTCCTCGCCTACAAGAACTCGGCCTTCTACTCCTGCATCATCACCGATGTCTGGGTCGGCACACCCATGGTCTCGCTTTTCTTCCTCGCCGCCATGCAAGGTGTGTCGCGGGACCTGTACGAGGCCGCTTGGGTAGACGGTGCCAGCCGCTGGTATCGCTTTCGCCGCATTACCATTCCGCAGATCATGCCAGTGATCGTTTCAATGGCCCTCTTGTCCGCCATCTGGACCTTCAACTCCTTCGACATCATCTGGATTTTGACCCAAGGGGGGCCGCGCGGTGGCACCACCACGATGATCATCGACACCTACAAAACCGCCATCGGCAACTTCAAATTCGGTGAAGGCTCCGCCCGTGCCGTGGCTATCGTGATCCTGTTGGGTCTGTTCTCACTGCTCTACCTCACGATGCTCAACCGCGTGAACAAGTTCTATGGGGTGAAATGACATGCTGATGGACCGCTACTCCCTGCTGCACAAAATCGGCATCTATGCCGCCATTCTGGTGTTCCTGACCTTCATCCTTCTGCCCTTCATCGAGATGTTCCGCACCAGCCTTTCCCCGATGAGCCACCTGTTCCATTCCCCATATGAGTTCTGGACGAATGAGTTTTCCTTCCAGGCCTACCACGACATGTGGATCAAGGTGCCGCTTCTGGGCCGCTACATCCTTAACTCGATCTACGTGGCCAGCATGGTCACCGCTCTGACGATGATCTTCGTGATCCCCGCCGCTTATGCCTATGCAAGGCTGGACTTTCCCTTCAAGTCCATCTCGCTGGGCGCGTTCCTTGCCATCAACATGTTCACCGGCGCTGTCTTGCTGATCCCCCTCTACCGCGTCATGCGGACCTTGGGCTTGCTGAACACTTATTGGTCGATGATCATCCCCGGCGTCGCCTTCCTGATCCCCACCGGCATCTGGTTGCTGCGCGGCTATCTGGAAAAGATCCCGAAAGAACTGGAAGAAGCTGCCTATGTCGACGGTGCCTCACGCCTTTATACCCTGCGCCGGATCGTTCTTCCTCTCGCCGTGCCCGGGCTGATTGTCGTCGGCGTTTCGGTTTTCATCGGCGCTTATGCCCAGCAATACCTTTTCGCCATCACCTTTAATCAGGTGCGCGAATACCAGCCCCTTGCGGCAGGGCTGTTTGAATTCATCGGCTATCAGTCGGTGGAATGGAACCAGATGATGGCCGCTGCGCTGACCGGCATCTTGCCTGTCATCATCGTCTTCCTGTTCCTGCAAAAATACCTCGTCGCCGGTCTGACCGCCGGCGCGGTGAAAGAGTGACCACAAGAAACTGACCAATTCCAAAGCCTACCAACAAAGGGAGTTCATAATGAAATACACGAAAACTCTGCTGCTCGTTGCGGCCCTGATGGGCGGCACGGCGGCCAATGCGACGGACCTGTCCGTGATCCTGTGCGGCGATCCGCGTCCGGCAGACAAGGTCGTCACCGACAAGTTCCAGGCTGACAATCCCGACATCAAGGTCAACGTCGAGCAAGTTCCGTGGGGCACTTGCCAGGATAAGGCCATGACGCTGGCCTCGGCTGGCAACCCGGTTGGGCTGGCTTATATCGGCTCACGCACCCTCTTGAAGCTGTCCAAGGAAGACCTGATCGTTCCGGCTGAAATCGCCCCCGATATGGTCGACAAGTACCAGCCGGGCGTTCTGAAAACCGTGTCTTCGGGTGGCAAATACTGGGGCTATCCGCACGCCTTCTCGACCAAGGCGCTGTATATCAACTGCGACCTCGTCAAGGCCGCCGGTCTGGAATGCAAAGCGCCCGAGACTTGGGCTGACATGATTGCCATGGCCAAGGCGATCAAGGAAAAAGACGGCGTCGCGGGCATCGGCATCGCGGGCAAAGACTTTGACAACACCATGCACATGTTCCTCGACTTCCTGTACTCCAATGGCGGCGCCGTGCTGAATGCCGACACCGGCGAAGCGTTGCTGGACAGCCCGCAGACCCGCGAAACCCTGCAAATGTACAAAGATATCCTGCCCTACGCTGAAGAAGGCCCGACCGCTTGGGAACGTGATCAGATGAAGGATCTGTTCAACGACCAGAAGCTGGGCATGTATGTTTCCGGTCCGTGGGCCAAGGGTCAGTCGAAAGACAAGGTTCCGAACATGCTTGTCGTGCCGGTTCCGCATGGTCCGTCGGGCGCTTCGGGCACCATCCTGATCACTGACTCGATTGCTGTCTTCAAGCAGAAAGACCCGGCGGTGCAAGCCGCCGCCCAGAAGCTGGCCACTGCGATGACCTCGGGCGATGCGCAGTATGACCTTGACCAGTCGTGGGGCCTGACCCCGATCTTCCAATATGAAAAGCTTGGCGTGGCGAAGCCGTTCTACATGGATGATCCGTTCTGGAAAATCTTCGTCGACGGCATCTCGGCCGGCGGACCCGAGCCGATGGTCACCGACTTCAAATCGCTGCAAGGCGTGTTCACCAGCATGATCCAGGGCGTCATGCTGGGCGAGGGCGGATCGGTTGACGATCTGGTCAAGCAAGCTGGCGTCGATCTGGCGGACGTGAAGTAACCCCTACAGCGGGCGGCCTTAGTGTCGCCCGCCCCCTCTTAGCCCCCCGCCTGCTTTGCCCGAGGACCCAAATGGCCACGCTGAACCTGCAAAATATCACAAAGTCCTTCGGCACCTCGTCCGTCCTGAAGGGCATTGACCTTGCCATCAAGGACAAGGAATTCGTCGTCTTCGTCGGCCCCTCCGGGTGTGGCAAATCCACCCTGTTGCGCATCGTCGCCGGGCTGGAAGAGGCGACTTCTGGCGCCATCGTCATCGAAGGCACTGATGTCTCGGCCCTTGCCCCGGTGGACCGCGGCATTTCGATGGTGTTCCAATCCTACGCGCTCTACCCGCACCTGACCGTCTACGAGAACATCGCCTTCCCCCTTCGCGTGCAGAAACTGCCCGAAGCAGAGGTGAAGTCCAAAGTCGCCAAAGCCGCCGAAATCCTGCAATTGACTGAGAAGTTGCAATTGAAGCCCGGCCAGCTTTCCGGCGGCCAGCGCCAGCGCGTCGCTATCGGGCGCAGTATCGTTCGCAACCCCAAAATCTTCCTGTTCGACGAACCGCTGTCGAACCTCGATGCAGCTCTGCGCGGTGGCATGCGGGTCGAACTTTCCCAACTGCACCGCGATCTTGCAGCCACGATGATCTATGTGACGCATGACCAGGTAGAGGCAATGACCATGGCCCACCGCATTGTCGTGCTGAACGCCGGCAAGGTTGAACAGTTCGGCACCCCGATGGAGCTTTACCACCACCCCGCCACCCGCTTCGTCGCCACCTTCATCGGCCAACCCAACATGAACCTCGTCCCCGCCAAGATCTTGGGCAACGACACCCGTGGCCTTGCCGTCGAACTCGATGGCGGTGTCCAGATGACCCTGCCCGTTGACGGTGGAAACGCCCGCAAGGGCGACCGGATAGAGGTTGGCATGCGCCCCGAAAACATCCACCTGGGGCAAGGCCTGTCCATGAAAGTCCGCGTGCTGGAACGCTTGGGCGGCACCTCGATCACCTATGGTCACATGCCCAACGGCCAGCGCTTCTGCGCCGCCTTGCCCGGTGACGCCGCCGTTGCCGAAGGCCAGACCGTCGATCTGTCTATCAACCCCGCCGATTGCCACGTATTCGACGCCAGCGGAACCGTCCTGCGCCGCCTCATGGCCCCCGCCCTCGTCGCCTGAAGGAGACTATAATGCGCGTTGTCACAGCAGGCATCGGCCTGCGGGCCGGTCACGTCCTGTCCACCCTGAAAGCCGAAATGCCCGAGGTGGAGTTTGTGGGTTTCTACGACCCCCAGCCAACCTACTTGGAGATGATCGGCACCGACACCCCTCGCTACCCCACGGTTGAGGCCATGCTGTCCGACGCCAACCCCGATCTGTTCTGCGTCTTCTCCCCCAACCTCTTTCACCTTGAACACATCCGCCTTGGGCTTGAGGCTGGCGTTCAGATGTTCACCGAAAAGCCAGTGGTGGTGTCGATCGACGAGACCCTGGAACTCGCCCGCCTGCTCTCCCTCCACGGCGGAGCGAACCGCGCCATGATTGGCCTGGTCCTGCGCTATTCCCAACACATGGTTGACCTGCGCGCTTCCCTCGCGGAGGGCCAGCTTGGCCGCATCGTCTCCCTTGAAGCCAACGAACATATCGCCCCCTACCACGGCGCCTTCTTCATGCGCGACTGGCGGCGAAAGGTTCACTATTCCGGCGGTTTCATGCTGGAAAAGTGCTGCCACGATCTCGACATCTACAACATGGTCACCGCATCGCGCCCCGAAAAACTGGCCTCTTTCGGGGGGCGCAAAAGCTTCCTCCCCGAAAACGCTCCCTCCAACAACGCCGAGGCCGAGATATTCCACGTCAAGAAATCCGTCTGGGAATCCGTCGAAGACCCCTTCCATTCCGATGGCGATATCATCGACTTCCAGACCTCGATCCTGCAATACGAAACCGGCGCGTCCCTCGCCTTCCACACCAATCTCAACGTCCCGGATGAACACCGCCGCTTCTGCGTCATGGGCACCCACGGCATGGCCGAGGGCGATTTCGTCCGCGGCTTCCTCAAAGTCACCGCCCGCGACGGCCGCCGCCTTGTCGACAACGACTACACCCAAGGTGCCGCCAACAAAGGCGCCCACTACGGCGCCGACACCCTGATGTGCCGCGACATCAGCAAATTCCTGCGAGGCGAAGCCGCAGGCCTGCCCGTCTCGGTTCTCGACGCCATGGAGGCCGGCATCGCCGCGTTAGGCCTCGACCAGGCCCGGACAAGGGGCACTGTCGTCGACCTGTCCGCAGTCTGGGCCAAACTCGACAACTACGGCCTGCGCAAATGACCACCCCCGGCGCGCACATGAAATCCGAAATGGCCGAGGCCGCCACGGTCTTCGCCACCACCATCCGCACCGCCATATCAATCTCTGACGCTGCTAAAATCGCCTCCCTCACCCCCAAAGCCATCTACACCATCGCAAGAGGCTCTTCCGACGCCGCCGCCAATATCCTGTCCTACGAGTTCATGCGTGAAACCGGCCTACCAATGACCTCCCTCCCCCCCTCCATCTTTTCGGTTGGCAAAGGCGTCGCCCTCGACGGTGTCCTGGCCCTCGTCGTCTCGCAATCCGGTGCCTCAAACGACCTCGTCCTCTCCGCCCAAGGTGCGCGCGCCCGTGGTGCCACCGTCATAGCCCTGATCAACTCCCCCAACTCCCCCGTGTCCGAACATGCCAACCTGACCCTGCCCATAGGCGCAGGCCCCGAACTCGCCGTCCCCGCCACCAAGTCCGTCATAGGCTCTATCGCCGCCGGAATGGCCCTTCTGTCCCACCTCGCCCCCGCCTACGCCACAAGGGCCGAGACCTCAGCCCAAGCCTTCGACACGCCCCTTAAACCTCTCCCCCAAACCAAAGCCCTCCTCTCCGCCCTCCTCCGTGCCAACCACGTCTACGTCATCGGCCGCGACACCGGCTACGGCGCCGCCCAGGAACTCGCCCTCAAACTGAAAGAGACCTGCGCCATCCATGCCGAGGCCTACTCGTCCAGCGAGGTCCTCCACGGCCCCCTGCAACTGGCCACCAAACCGCTGCTGATCCTGATCCTTGATACCGAACAACCCGATGTCCAAGCCTCGCTCGATACCGCCGAGGCCCGGTTCAAAACCGCTGGCGGCACCACCTACCGTATCCGCCCCTCTGACACAGGCAGGCAAGACCTGACCCCCGCCGCAGCCGCAGCCATGCTGCTGTGCCTGACATACCCCCTCGTCCTCGCCACCGCCCTTACCTTGGGCCACGACCCCGACCGTCCCGAGACTCTGTCCAAAGTGACCCAAACCATATGACTTCGGCCCCCCATATCGCAGCAGGCATCGACCTCGGCGGCACCAAGATCGAGGCGCAGCTTTTCGATTCCCGCTGGAACAGGGTCACATCGAACCGGATAGCCACGCCCAAAACCTACCCCGAACTGATCGCCGCCCTTGCTGCACAGATAGCCTGGGTCGAAAGCCATACCCCGAACCTTCCCATCGGCATCGCCGCCGCAGGCCTGATCAACCCCACCACCGGAATAGCCCTCACCGCCAACCTGCCCGCGACCGGCCACCCCTTCCCCGCCGACATCGAAACCGCCTCTAGCCGCAAAATCACCTACATCAACGACTGCCGCGCCCAGACCCTGTCCGAGGCGCAATTCGGAGCCGCCAAAGGCTACCGCACCGCGCTGTCCCTCAACCTCGGCACCGGCCTCGCCGGCGGCATCGTCATCGAGGGCCGCCTCCTGCAAGGCCCCTCGGGCCTCGGCGGTGAATTCGGCCACTTTGCCCTGCCCGCCGCCATTATCGCAGCCCACAACCTGCCGATCATCCGCTGCGGCTGCGGCCGCCTTGGCTGCACCGAGACCCTCATCGCAGGTCCCGGCCTCGCCCGCATTGTCACCCACCTGACCCATCGCACCCTCCCCCCCGAAGACATAGTCAGCTTGCGCCAAACCGACACTGACATCGCCAAATGCTGGGCCATCTGGTGCGAACTGACTGCCGAACTGATCCATACCCTGACCCTTACCGTCGACCCCGCCTGCATCGTCCTCGCCGGCGGCTTGTCTCGCGCGAATGGCCTGATTGCAGACCTGACCCATGCCCTCACCCACTGTGCCCTGCCCGGCTACCCCTACCCGCCCCTTCTGCTGGCCGAGGGTGGCGATACCACCGGCGCGCGTGGGGCCGCCTATGCCGCTTTCCTGGAACGGGCCGCCCCATGACGCCCCTTCCCTTCCCGCCCACTTTCCCCGATAGAGCCGCCAAGCTGCGCTGCAGCGGAAGGGAGGCCCCATGACCGCGACAACCTACCTGCACCCTGACCAGATCTTTGACGGCCAAACCCTGCGCACCGGCTATGTCTCCGTGCAAAACGGCACCGTCACCGCGATTCTGACCACCATTCCCGCCGGAACAGCGCTACAAACCTTGGCTGGCACCCTGACCCCAGGCTACCTTGACCTGCAAGTCAACGGCGGCGGCGATGCCCTTGTGAACACCAGTCCCACCGCCGCTGCGATGCAAATCATCGCCGCCGCCCACCGCCGTTTCGGCACCGTGGCCGTTCTGCCCACGGTCATCACCGACGCGCCCGAGGTGCTCGACCATGCCGCCGAAGCTGCGCTTGCGGCGTACGGCATCCCCGGCATCCTTGGCCTGCATATCGAGGGCCCGCACCTTTCCGTTGCCCGCCGTGGCACCCATGCCGCCCGCTTCATCCGGCCCTTCGACCAGCGCACCCTTGCCGTCGTCCAACGCCTTCGCGCCGCAAACGTGCCGGTGATGATCACTGTCGCCCCCGAGGGCGTCTCCCCGGGCGACATCGCTGCCTTGGCCGAAACCGGTGCCGTCGTCTCGCTCGGCCATTCCGACACCACCGCCGAACATGTCAGCGCCTGCCTGACAGAGGGCGCGACCTGCTTCACTCATCTTTACAACGCCATGTCGCCGATGCTGAACCGCACCCCCGGCGTCACCGGGGCCTGCATCAACTCCACTGCTTACACCGGAATCATCTGCGACGGCATCCATGTGGCAGACGAAATGGTGGCTCTGGCCCTGCGCGCCAGACCGCTACCCGACACCACCTTCCTCGTCTCTGATTCCATGTCCACGGTCGGTGGGTCAGACCATTTCACCCTTTACGGCAACGAAATCCGCCTGGTGAATGGCCGTCTGGTCAATGCCGAGGGTTCCCTCGCCGGTGCCCATATTACCATGGCGCAAAGCGTCGCGAGGCTGATCAACGTCCTGCACATTGCCCCTGCCACAGCACTTCGCATGGCAACCACCATCCCCGCCAAGGTCATCGGTCGCCGCACCGGCCTGATCGGCCAAAGCCTGCACGACCTTCTGTTGCTCAACCAAGACTGGACCGTCGCCCAAACCGGGCTGGCCTGAATGCTGCCCCCCGGCCTTTACAACTTCGACCAAGTCCAACCCGGCGACCAGATCCTGACAGACTGGGCCGAGGTTACGGCGGCCACCATCGACACCTTTGCCGCCCTGACCCAAGACCGCTTCGAGATCCACCTCTCCGACCAAGGCGCGCAAGCCCACGGCTTCCCCCAACGCGTCGCGCACGGCCTCTTGATCCTGTCGCTGATCGAGGGCCTCAAATCCACCGCCCCCGCACACTTCAACACCTTCGCCAGCCTGGGCTACGATTGGTCCTTCCGCGCCCCGGTTTTCGCCAATGACCGTGTCCGCGCCCGCATCACGGTAAAAGCCAAACGCCCCGCTGCTGACAAAGGCCTGCTGACCCTCAGCATCGAGGTTGAAAACCACCACGGCGCAACCGTCCAGCGTGGAGAGCAGCGCCTAATGGCCTACTGCCAATCGCCATAACCAAAGGCCGCATAATCTCGGCCATAAGCATCCCGCGCCGCAACCTCCAGATCGCGCCCGTAAATCTCGGCCAAGGGAAAAACTTCCTTCTCAACCACCGCAGGCAAGGGCTTCATCGCCACCCCCACCTCGGTGCAGACAAATGCCAGCCCCTCCGCCAACCGCTCTTCGCGCAGCAGATGGTCCGGTGCCTGCAACTGCCCAAACCCGGTCACCGTTGCCAATTGCGTCGCCAATTGAGGCGGGGTGCGCAGTTCCGTCCGGCCCGCGTGCAGGTGCTTTGTCATCTCAAGAAACTTCAGGAACCCCGCCCGATGTGCTGCGGCATCGTCATAGCCCGTTCCCTTCGCAGGCAATTCCACCTTGTGCACCCGCTTCAGATGGCCCCGCAGTTCCGGCATCCAGTCCTTTTCCAGATACTCGCAAAAAGCACCATGCGCCCGCGCCAGGGGATGCCGCAGCACGGTAAAGCTGCGATGTCCCGGCCTGTCTTGCCGCCAACCTTTCAGGCTTTGCCGGTCAAAGGCATTGATCACCTCGCCATAAACCTGCAACCACGCCCGCACTTGCCCCTCGACCGAACCTTTGACCGGCTGAAACAGCAACGGCACCGTCACCCCCGCCATATAGCCATTGATCGCCGCCTGCCTGCGCGGTTCAAAGCTGGGGCTCTGGTCGATGTTGAAGAAATCCATCCGCCCCAAGCCCGCCACCATTTCAGCGGGATTGGAGACCTTTTCCCGCAACGGTTCCGGGTTCTGCTTCTTGAAGGACAGGTCCAGCTTCTCCAGCCGCCCCTCCACCCCCAGAAACGCCGCCAGCCCGTTGATCACCGGCAAATCCAGCACGTCGTCATAGTCGATGTAAAACGCAGTCTGGCCCGACACCTGCAACCGGTTCAGCAAACGCACCTGAAACGCCTGGCATTCATCGACCCGGTCGCGAAATTCCGCCAGATCAAACTCCGGCCGCGCGGTTTTGATGTTGGCCGCCGAGGTTGTGCGCCACTGGTTGCTTTCCTTGGCGATCTTCCAGCTCACATAGCTTTCCAATGGGTTGCGCGTCAGCACCACCTTGGCGACCGTCGGATCATCAGCCACCAGATCGAACACCCTTGGGTCATGGTCGTGGAAATAGCGAAAGCCTGACAGCCCTTCTGTCTGTTTCCGCATCGCCTTCAGCAAGCTTTCCGGATTCTGGTTGCGCTGATGGATCGACACTCCCAGCAATTCCTGCTTTTTCTCATTGCCGATGAAAGCCGGGTTGAAGGCCTCGCCATGGCACATCACCCCGGCAATCGCGTTCAGATTGGCCTCAAGAAAATTCGACCCCGTCCGCATTTCCGCAAAGACGACGAAAGATTGGAAAAGGGATTTGGCCAAGAGATCAGTCCTTTACTTCACCAGATAGGGCCTGCCCCGGCGCAAGGCAGCTGGCATTGCCCCATCACCCGTCGGGAAATTGCCCATCAGAACAGGTTGCATGCCCTGGTTGCGCAGGTTCTGCAAGAATTGGCCGAAGCCTTTCAGGCCCACCAGCGTCGGCGCCTCAGTCAGACGTCTAAGGCTGCGCGGGCTGATTTCATCGACGATGCTTTGCAACGGCTCCATCGGGTTTTCCACAAACTCCGCCAGCGTCCAGATGCGGGTGCGGGCCTTGGCGGTGTGGGCGCGCAAAATCGCAAGATGATCGGACTCTATCTTCTGCAACCGCGCGGCTTCCCGCCTGATATCGCCGAAATCCCGGTTGGAATGGAACAGCGGAATAGCCCACGCGCCCGAGATGACCGAGATCTGCGCATTCGGATCACCCGCCATAGTGGGGCTGCAATCCTGCACGTCATTCGGGCCGAACTGAAAGCACTGCCGCTCTCCCCTTGTGTTCCAGATCAGGTTCGACAGGAAATTCTTCGGCGCATAGTCGCGCAAGGCGGCACTGTCCGACAAAGACCCGCTGAACACCCGCTCTCCCCCGGCAAACTCTACCCGGTCGGGGGCAAACAGATGGCCATGCGCCCGCGTGCCAGACACCTTGCCCAACCATGCCTCAAAATTCTCGAACACTTCCGAGAATCCTTCGAACACGGAATAGGGTGCCGCCGTCCGCCCATGACCCCATTGCTTGTTGGGAAACCGGCTTTGCATGTAAAGACCGATGCGCCCCTTGGTCCGCCGCTCCACCGCCTTGGAAAACAGCCGGTCAATCTTGCCGGGGTTGGGTTCCGCCGCCACTTGCCCCGCCGCCGTACCGCGCAGAAAGGTGTCGTAAAGCTTGTCCGCCTGCGGCCACATCTTGCGCGCCACAAAGCAATCAGACCGCCGCAGAAGCTGTAAATGGTCATCATAGAAGATATGCGGTTTGCCCTGATAGTCAAACTTCGACAGCGTCAGGGACCGGCTTTCGACAGTGCCGGACACCTGCCGCACCATCGTCTGAAAATAGCTTTCGTCCGGAATCCAGACCTTGCGGAAATAGCGGTCAATCGCGGCACGGTCTGGGCTTTGCAGTATGGCCGACAGGGTTTTTCGGGTCAGGCACCACCACTGGCTGCCCAGATGCGGCACCAAACCCGAGGGAATCTTGCGGGCAAAACCCATCCGGCGCTGCAACCGCACATAACCGTCAAACAGCGCCCGGTGATTGCGCCAACTGAACGGAAACCGAAGGGTGAACCGTTCAACATTCAAGCCGCCCACCGTCCAGCCGACATCCTGCGTCGTCACACTTTCGATGAAATCCACGCGCGGGCGGCTGTCGAGATAGGCTACCAACTCCTCCACCGGGCGCAAAGGCAGGCAAGAGCCTGACGCCAGATACACGTGGCGCACCGCCGGAAACGCCTTCAGCATCACCGAAGAGGCTTCCTGCGTCGCGGCTACAATCCCCCAAGTCCCCCACTCGCAGGCATAACGGCCCGAGAAGCGCACATTGCCCAGATCGGCCAGCGCCTTCACCAACCCGTCATAGGCCCGCGGCTTCACGCGGGCATCGACATGAATAACCACCGGACAGCCCCGTTCAGCCCAATGGCGCGCCACTTCGGCAGCACGGTCAAGGGCCGTATGGCACAGCATGACAAAGCCGACGCTCACCCTTGCTCCCTCATGCCCAATTGCCCTTCGACATCAGCCCCAGAATTTCAAGCTGCCGCCAGTTGATGTACTTCTCACTGAACTTGCACCACATGTCGGGATGTTTCGCCAGACTTTCCTGATAAGCCTTGTACTCGGCACTGGCACCATAGTGCTGGCCCCGCGCCATCTCTTCCGCCGCCTTCATGGCAAAGGTATCCAGAAACTTGGCGTGCAACAGACAGCCCGAGGCTTTTTCTCCTCCCGCCTCATCGTACACCAGATTAAGCCCGCGCGGCAGCAGCATATGGGTTGAACTGACATAGGCGTAAGACTTGTGCCATTTGACCAATGGCACCTTGTTCAACGCCGGAGCCATTTCCGGGTTTTCCCCAAAGAATACACGCGCCCTGGGCCCGCCCTGAATCCACAGGTTGCCGTAGCCCGCATTGCGGTGAATCGTATAGTTGCCGCTGTCAAACCACTGGGCAATCTCGAACGGGTTCTGACCTTCCTGATAGGGATACGCGTGGATTGATCCTTTGGGATACATATCCAGCATCATCGCCGCAAACGACCGCACCTCTGACGCATCCAGCCAATCGGTCAGCGCCCGCAAGGGCCGCGTCTCGCAGAACGGATAAACGAAAAACTCATCCACATCGACCGTCAGGCACCAATGGCCATGACAATGCCGCCGCTGAAGATAGGTCAGCCAATCCAACCCGAAGCGTGACCCCCGATAACTGGCCTTCGCCGTCCAAAGTGACACATCGGGCTGTTCGGCCAGATACTCCCTGCTGCCATCGTCGCTGTCATTGTCGACAAGCAGGAAATGTTCAATGCCAAGGTCGCGGTAATAGCGCAGGAAGAACGGCATGCGGATGCGTTCGTTACGCAGCGTGCTCAGCAGAATGATCGCATCGCCTGGCAGGCCAGAGGTACGGTCTTGCACGGCCACCAACTCACGACGCTTGCGAAACGCGCGCCAGTGCGCCCGCCTCCGCTGCGCCCTAAGCTTGATGGCCCCCCGAATGCTCACCCTACGCCTCCGCCTGCCTGCACCATGGCAGACCCTTCCATCCATAGCGCCCAAAGCTTGCAGAAGCCTTGATGCGTCTGCTTTCCTTACCGTCAGGACAATCAGAGTTTAAGAACTATTTGGGGCCTGAAAGCGGCAGATTCCCCTAAATTGTTCTGAAAATCGCAACAGTTACATCCATCCGCCCCGCGACATCAGCCCCAGCGCCTCTAACTGGCGCCAGCCGTCATAGTGGCAGGACGCCGGGCACCATAAATCCGGACTTGCGGTCAGACCGGCATAGTAAGCGTCGTACAAGCCCGAGTTGGCAAAATGCTGATGCCGCTGCCGTTCTTCCGCCGATTTCTGAACCACCTGCGGCAGGAACTTGGTGTGCAGCAGAATGCCGGAAAGCACCTCGCCGCCCGTCTCGTCATAGACCGCGTTCAGGTGCTGCGGCAGAATGGCGTGGGTGGAATTCACGTAAGCATAGCCCCGCCGCCAATAGACCAGCGGCACCTTGTTCAACGTCGGTGCCCTGCGCGGTTCACCGGCAAAGAACACCCGCGCACGCACGCCACCCTGTATCCACAGGTTGCGCATTTTGGGCTGGACCTGCACCACATGATTGCCACTATCGAACCACGGCAGAACCTCCACCGGGTTCTGCCCCGCTGCATAGCTTTGCGCAGCCAAAGGCCCTTTGGGGTACAGGTCCAGCATCAGTGCGCCGAATGACGGTCTTCCCTCGGCCTGCAAATGCTCGGTCAAGGCGCGCAGGGGCCGGGTTTCGCAATGCGGATAGACCAGCAGTTCGTCGGCATCCAGCGTCAGGCACCAATGCCCCGCCCCATGCCGCCGCATCAGCCCCGTCAGCCAGTCCAACCCGAACCGAGACGCCCTGTACCCTGCCGAGGTTTGCCAGACCGACACATCCACCTGCCCCTGCAACAGCGCCATGGTGCCGTCGGTGCTGGCGTTATCAACAATAAGAAAGTGATCGACCCCAAGTTTGCGATAGTGCTGCAAGAAATACGGCAACCGCAGCGCCTCATTCCGCACGGTCACGAAGGCGAGGATTGCCGTCGGACCAATCGCCCCCGTCCGGTCCACCACCACCCGCAAGTCCCGACGTTTGCGCAAAGCGCGCAGCAAAAAGGCGCGCCGTCGCAGCCGAAGCCGGTAAGCGCGCCACAAGGTCATGACCGAAAGTTCAACCGGTGCCAGATCGCCCGGTCCTACCGCATGGGGCAGTTGCCCCGGCCCCCAGATCCGCCGCGCTTTGTTAAGCAACCGATCCCAGACCGCCAAGGTCTACTGTGCCGCCTTCTGCATCGCGACCATATCGTTGATATAGGCCGAGAATTCCCCGCGCAGATCCGGGCGCGACAGCCCAAACGCCACCGTCGCCTGCAAGAACCCGGCCTTGCTGCCGCAGTCATAGCGCTGGCCACGGAAGCGGAAGCCAAACACCTGACCCGGGGTCGAGGCCTCTTCGGCAATCGCGTCGGTCAACTGAATTTCGCCACCCGCGCCCGCCTTCATCTTGTTCAGGTTCGCCATGACCTTCGGCGTCAGAATATAGCGCCCGATCACCGCAAGGTTCGACGGCGGATCGCTTTTGGGCTTTTCCACCATGCCCTTGACCTGCACGATAGACCCCATATCCTCGGCTACATCCAGCACGCCGTAGGACGAGGTCCGTTCGACAGGCACTTCCATCGCAGCAACCATGTTGCCACCGGTCTGTTCGTAAGCTTCCACCATCTGTTGCAGGCAAGGCTTTTCGGCGGCAATCACGTCATCAGGCAGCAGGACCGCGAAGGGTTCATTGCCAATCAGACGACGCGCGCACCAGACCGCATGGCCCAGACCCAGCGCCCGGTTCTGCCGGACATAGGCGATGGCGCCCGAATCCATGTTGGTTTCGCGCAGCACCTCCAGAAGGTCATCCTTGCCAGCGCGGCGCAAGGTCGCCTCAAGTTCCGGAGAGTGGTCGAAGTAGTCTTCCAGCGCCGACTTGCCGCGCGCGGTGACGAAGATGAATTCCTTGATCCCGGCAGCCCGCGCCTCGTCAATCGCGTACTGGATCAGCGGACGGTCAACCAGAGTCAGGATTTCCTTGGGGATAGACTTTGTGGCCGGAAGGAACCGCGTCCCCATGCCCGCAACCGGGAAAACGGCCTTGGTGACCTTCTTGATCTTGCGTCTTACGATCTCAGCCATCTTAACCACCCGCGTTCATTCTGCCAAACTGCACTCAACTAAACTGATCTTTCCACGACACACACTAACTGAGGTTTGTGTCGCATGCTCGCATGCAAGCCGGTGACGTTTCGGACCTTTGCACAATTTAGTCTGCATTCGCATAGTACAGGGACACTTTGAAGGCGGAATTCCGCCCAAGTTAAGGCAGTTGGTCAACCAAGCGCCATGGATTGCAGCATCGCTTCGATGACCGGCACGTCAGACGGGTTGTTCAGTTCCCAGAACTGGCGGCCCTTCGCCTGAACCTCGACACACAGCACGGGGCGACCCTGTTCCAGAAAACGCAGCTGTTCCAGCCCTTCCAGCTTTTCCAATGGGCCAACAGGCCAAGTTGGATAGTCCGCAAGCGCTTTGGGCCGATAGGCATAGACCCCCACATGGTGAAACACTGGGGTCGGCTCGTCATCGGCATAGGTCTTGCCGGTGTAGGGAATCACTTCCTTCGAGAAGTACAGCCCCCGCCCCCCCGCACCAAACACCGCCGTCGTACCTCCCACACGCCCGGCCCTCCGGTCCGCCAGAAACCCCGCCACCGCCCGCCCATCGCAGCGCAGCACCGGTGTTGCAATTTCCGCCGCATCATCCGCCAGCAGCCCCACGATCAGGTCCTCGACAAACCAAGCCGGAGTCAGTGGCGCATCGCCCTGCAAATTCACCACAACGTCAAAGCCGGGCAGGTTCTGCGCCACTTCCGCACACCGCTCCGTCCCATTCTGCGGATCGGAAGATGTCATCACAACCTCAGCCCCGAATCCCTCGGCATGGTCACGAATGCGGGTATCATCCGTCGCCACCACCACGCGGTCCACGCCCCTGACCGTCATCGCGGCTTCCCAACTGCGGCGGATCAGAGTCTTTTCCCCATCTGGCCCCCGCAAAACCACCAAAGGCTTGCCGGGATACCGGGTCGAGGCATATCGGGCCGGTATCGCAATCAGAACGCTCATGTCTTCAAATCCACGCCCGGCGCGTAGGCGATGAAGAACGGATTGTCCCAGCCCGCCTTGCCATAAGCCAAGGGTAAGTGATCATCAAACCGCACCACATGCCCGCCTGCGCCCCGCAACACGGCATCGCCTGCCGCCGTGTCCCATTCCATCGTGCGCCCCAGACGCGGATACAAATCCGCCTCGCCAGTCGCCACCAGACAGAATTTCAGGCTGGACCCCGCGCTTTTCATATCCTTGACGGCATACTTGCTGATATAATCATCCGTGGCCGCATCGCGGTGGCTTTTTGAGGCCACCACCATCAGTGCCGCATTGTCCGGGGTCGAAACCCCCACCTTTTTCAGCGTCCCCACCACATCCTTGTCAAAGGCGCCGATCTCTTCCACCGTGATCCCATTGGGCAGGGTGTAGAACAGACGGTCTTGCGCCGGGGCATAAACCACCCCGCGCACCGGCACGCCGTCTTGCACATAGGCGATGTTCACCGTGAAATCGCCGCGCCGCTGCACGAACTCTTTGGTGCCATCCAGCGGGTCAACAATCAGGAAGGTGCTGGCCGTCAAAGCATGGCTCGCCGCCTGCTCTTCGGTGATCAGCACCACGTCCGGGAATGCCGCCCGCAGGCCAGCCGAGATGATCTCGTCTGCCGCCTCATCGGCTTCGGTCACCGGGCTGGCGTCGCCCTTCAGCTTCACCGCGAAATCCGGGCCATTGTAGACCTGCATGATTCGGTCTCCGGCCTGCAAGGCAAGACGACGGATAATGGGAACAAGACGGTCGAAATCCATGCAATCTCCTGTGAGGACCGGGAATTTCCCTTGGCCTTCGATTGAATAACCATGTTTCTGCCCTTATCCTCAAAGATAAAGAGAACAGCAAGGTTTCCCAGCGTAGAAGAAACTGACGGCAAACCCCACCACCCAAGAGATTTTCGGCCATGTTCCAACCCGCAATCCCAAAGTCGCACGTCGGCAGCCTGCTCGCCACAGCAGAGTTGATCTTCCACGTCGCGGTGCGTGACATCCGCAAGTCGCACGGCAACGCGATCCTTGGGCTGGCGATGTCCTTGGTGCAATCGGTCGTCATGGTCTTGTTCTTCTGGTTCATGATGACCTACCTCGGCTTTCGCGGTGGCGCGATCCGGGGCGATTTCATGCTGTATTCGATGTCGGGCATCTTCATGTTCATGACCCACATCAAGACGATTCAAGCCGTGTCAAAAGCCGATGGTCCAACCTCGTCGATGATGAAACACGCGCCGATGAACACGATCGTCGCGATCGCCGGGCAGGCTTTGGCCACGCTGTACCAGCAGATCCTGTCGATCAGCGTGATCCTGTTCTTTTACAGCACCGTCTTCAACCGCATCACCATTGAACAGCCGATCATGGCGCTGTGCATGCTTTTGCTGGCTTGGGTGTCGGGCATTGGCATCGGCATGGTGTTCAAGGCGGCAAACCCATGGTCGCCCAACTTCTTCACCATTCTGAACACTGTCTACAGCCGGGCCAACATGGTTGCGTCCGGCAAGATGTTCGTGGCCAATGCCATGCCAACCACGAAACTGGCATGGTTCTGGTGGAACCCCCTGTTCCACGTGATTGATCAGGGGCGCGGCTTCATCTTCCTGAACTATCACCCGCATTACAGTTCGATCCTGTACCCCGTCATGGTCGCCGGGGCGCTGATCGTGCTTGGCCTGATGGGCGACACCTTCACCAACAAATACGTCTCGATCAGCTGGAGCGCCCGCGGCTGACGGCTGGCGGATGACGGATGACGGATGAGATTTGGCCGCGTCCGGCGAAATCGACAGCTTTCATCACAATCCTTGATCATTCCCCGCGTGCCGCCGCTTGCAGCACCGATTGCCCCCCCTTATATACCCTCGGAAGCCGAAAGGGGATGCTTGCAAGGGCACAGCCGGACGGTTCAGTTTGGGATCGGGGCAGGATGCCTGATTGGGTCCGCCCCATAACATCGCCTGAGAAAAGGGAACAGACTATGGCCAAGATCATCGGTATTGACCTCGGGACAACCAACTCCTGCGTCGCCATCATGGATGGCAGCCAACCCCGCATTATTGAAAACTCCGAAGGCGCGCGTACCACGCCGTCCATCGTTGCCTTTACCGAGAATGAGCGTCTGGTCGGCCAAGCTGCCAAGCGTCAGGCCGTGACCAACGCTGCCAACACCGTCTTTGCCGTCAAGCGTCTGATCGGCCGCCGTGCGGATGATCCGCTGCTGGCAAAAGACCTGAAGAATCTGCCCTACAAGGTTGTCCCCGGTGGCAACGGCGACGCATGGGTTGAAGCGCGTGGCGAAAAGTACTCGCCCAGCCAGATATCCGCCATCATCCTGCAAAAGATGAAGGAAACGGCTGAGGCTTACTTGGGTGAAACCGTTACCCAAGCCGTCATCACCGTCCCCGCCTATTTCAACGACGCCCAGCGTCAGGCCACCAAAGACGCAGGCAAGATCGCCGGTCTGGAAGTGCTGCGCATCATCAACGAGCCGACGGCCGCTGCTTTGGCCTACGGTCTGGATAAAAAAGAAACCAAAACCATCGCGGTCTATGACCTTGGCGGCGGCACCTTCGACATCACCATTCTGGAGATTGACGACGGCCTGTTCGAGGTGAAATCCACCAACGGCGACACCTTCCTTGGTGGCGAAGACTTTGACATGCGCATCGTGAACTACCTCGCGGATGAGTTCAAGAAAGAGCATGGCGTTGACCTGACGCTGGACAAGATGGCCCTGCAACGCCTGAAAGAGGCGTCGGAAAAGGCCAAGATCGAGCTGTCGTCTTCGACCCAGACCGAAATCAACCAGCCTTTCATCAGCATGGACCGCAACTCGGGCCAGCCGCTGCACCTGGTTGTGAAGATGACCCGTGCCAAGCTGGAAAGCCTGTGCGACGACCTGATCAAGCGCACAATCAAGCCGTGCCAAGCCGCGTTGAAAGATGCTGGCGTTTCGATCAATGACATCGACGAAGTCGTTCTGGTCGGCGGCATGACCCGTATGCCCCGCGTCATTGAAGAAGTGACCAAGTTCTTCGGCAAGGAACCCCACAAGGGCGTCAACCCCGATGAGGTCGTGGCCGCCGGTGCTGCCATCCAGGCCGGCGTTCTGCAAGGTGACGTCAAGGACGTGGTTCTGCTGGACGTCACCCCGCTGTCGCTTGGCATTGAAACCCTCGGCGGCGTCTTCACCCGCCTGATCGACCGCAACACCACGATCCCGACCAAAAAGTCGCAAATCTTCTCCACCGCCGAAGACAACCAGAACGCCGTGACCCTGCGCTGCTTCCAGGGCGAGCGTGAAATGGCGGCTGACAACAAGATGCTCGGCCAGTTCAACCTGGAGCACATCCCACCGTCGCCCCGCGGTATGCCACAGATCGAGGTAACCTTCGACATCGACGCCAACGGCATTGTGACGGTCAAGGCCAAGGACAAAGGCACCGGCAAGGAACAGGCGATCACCATTCAGGCCTCAGGCGGTCTGTCTGATGCCGACATCGAACGCATGGTCAAGGACGCCGAAGCCAACGCTGACGCTGACAAGGCCCGTCGTGAACTGGTGGAAGCCAAGAACCAGGCCGAAAGCCTGCTGCACTCGACCAAGAAGTCCTTGGCCGAACATGGCGACAAGGTGGACCCGTCCACCGTCGAAGTCATCGAACTGGCGATGGGCGCTTTGGAAGATACACTCAAGTCCGAAGAAGCTGGCAAGATCAAGGGTGGGATCCAAAACCTGACCGACGCCGCCATGAAGCTGGGTGAGGCGATCTACAAATCGCAAGCCTCGGCTGCTGAAGGCAAAGACGAAGACGCGCCCCGTGACGTTGACGATGATATCGTTGATGCCGATTTCGAAGACCTTGGCAACAACAAGCGCAAGTAACCAGCGCGGAACCTGAACTGGGCGGCCCTGTCACGGGGTCGCCCAAACGCGTTCCAGATCAGAGGTCCCGGCATGACAAAGCGCGATTATTACGAAGTCTTGGGGGCTGCCAAAGGCGCTTCTGCGGAGGAGCTGAAGAAAGCCTACCGCACCAAGGCCAAAGAACTGCACCCCGACCGCAACACCGCCAATCCCGACGCCGAAGCCCAGTTCAAAGAGGTGAACGAGGCTTATGACGTGTTGAAAGACGCCAATAAGAAAGCCGCCTACGACCGCTATGGCCACGCCGCCTTCGAAGGCGGGCGCGGCGGTGGCGGTGGCGGTGGCCAGAGCAACCCCGACTTCGCCTCCGCTTTCTCGGATGTATTCGAGGATCTGTTCGGCGATTTCATGGGTCGTGGCGGCCAGCCCGGTCAAGGCAACCGCCGCCGCGCTCAACGCGGATCAGACCTGCGCTACAACCTGCGGGTCAGCCTCGAGGAATCCTTCAAAGGCATCCAGAAAACCATCACCGTGCCCTCCTCGGTCGCCTGTGACACTTGCCACGGCACCGGGGCTGAGGGCGGCGCTGAACCCGTCACCTGCCCGACCTGCTCTGGCATGGGCAAAGTCCGCGCCCAGCAAGGCTTCTTCACCGTCGAGCGTACCTGCCCGACCTGCGCCGGGGCTGGCCAAACCATCAAGAACCCCTGCAAAGCCTGCGCCGGTGCTGGCCGGATCGAACGTGAACGCTCTCTCTCGGTCAACATCCCCGCAGGCGTTGAAACCGGCACCCGCATCCGTCTTGCCAGCGAAGGCGAAGCCGGCATGCGCGGCGGCCCGGCGGGTGACCTTTACATCTTCATCGAAACCCGCGAACACCCGATTTTCCAGCGCGACGGCGTCAACCTGTTCTGCCGCGTCCCGGTGTCGCTGATCACCGCCGCCTTGGGTGGTGAGGTCGAGGTGCCCACCATTGATGGCGGCAAATCCCGCGTCAAAGTCCCACCGGGCACGCAAACCGGCAAGCAACTGCGGCTGCGCGCAAAGGGCATGCCTGCGCTGCGTGGCGGCGGCTCGGGCGACATGCTGATCGAACTGGCCGTGGAAACTCCGGTCAACCTGTCACACCGCCAGAAAGAACTGCTGCGCGAGTTCGAAAAGCTGGAGGCTGAGGACAACAACCCCGAAGGTTCCTCGTTCTTCGCCAAGGTCAAGGGCTTCTGGGACGGCATGAAAAACTGACCGGACCATGGGCCAATGGCCCATCCTACGTAGGATGGGCCATCGGCCCACGCTACCTTACCCTGCCAAAGTCACCACCACCCGCCACTGCACCAGCAGCGCTGCAGGCGGCGTCGTCACAATGCACACCGCCATCAGCATTGCCCACGGCGGATCAAGCGGCCTATGCCCCCACATCAGCGCCACCGACACCAACCACGCAGCTTCCGTCATCGTGAGGTGAACGCGCACAGAACCTCATTCCTCACCGCAATCGGCCCATTCTCCGCAATCCCCGGCCAGACCAGCCGCAGGAACACCCTTCACAGCATCACCATAGGCGGCACCTCATCCAGCGCATTCACCGTGCCCCGGAACTTGGAACTGCGCACAAAGAGGTCCGCGAAACTGCCCCAACAGGCCCTCGGCGGCATGACATGCGGCTGATACAACTGCGTATCCCGCAGCAGGCTGGCGACGACAGCGGGAACAGGCTCCAAACCGGCAGAACGCCAACCAACAGGCCGAGAAGCGCTTTCCCAAGAACTTACTGCATGACCGCCCCGCCAAACCAAGCGTTGCGTTAATCCCCCCATCTTACGCCGTACAACTACAGATTTCCTACAAAGAGCCGTCGGATATCCTACGGCGTCAAACCCCTCATTTTGGTAAGCGTCCGGTCTGACCGCAGCTATTTGGCGTTCCATGGCAGCAACTCGTCGATCCGGTTGATTTTGGGGTCCGCAATGCAGGCGATGGCGGCGGATTTGCCGCCGGTTTGTGATCCGACAAAGCGGTAGTTCTTGCGGCCCGGGGCGACGGCCCGCATCGCGTTCGGCGGTGTTG
>JAYSQA010000373.1:0-18856 GCA_043721775.1 Rhodobacterales bacterium | reverse complement strand
GGCGATTGCCGCCTTGCGTTCGGCCCCAGCGCGCATCTTCGGCGTCGCAATGGCATGGGCACCGTGCGCCGCATCGTCATCGGTGCCAAGGGGCAAGCCTATTGCAGCCCGTTTGTCATGGATCTTGATAAGGGTTGGCGTTTTGGCACGATGGCGGACCTTTGCAATTTCATCACGTTGGTGCAGTCCAGCCCGAACTTCCACCGCTCGGTCGGGACCATGTGCGAGCCGACGATGCGGCGGTGAACAAGCGGCATCTCGACATGGTTCTGGCCCATATGACGCTGTCGGACCGGCACTTCATGGGGTCAGTCGCGGCGGTGGAGCGGTCGGAGGACAATATCGAGATGTGCCGGGTGCTGTTCGGTGCGGCTTTTGTGAACGATCATTGTGTAATTATAGGCAATGTGAACGTTGATTCGTCTTTGGTCTGGGATGGCACCATGACCAAACCGCTGCGCGCCTATGCACGGGCCGGTCAGGCCACGGTGATCGTGCCGTTCATCCGGGGCGCGGCGATGGGGCCGGTGCCGAATGCCGGGGGCATCGTGCAATCTTTGGCCGAGACGATTGCCGACTGTACCCTGACCCAGTTGGAGCGCAAGGGTGCGCCAGTGATGCTCGGCAACTTCCTGTCCTCGATGAGTTTGCGGTCAGGGTTGCTTACGTTCGGCACGCGGAAGCCTGCGATTGGGTCCATGGTGATTGGCCAACGGGCGCGGCGCTTGTACCTGCCTTTGCGGTGTTCGGGCAACTTTACCATACGAAAGCTGCCCGATGCCCAGGCGATGATGGAGGGCATCACGTCAATGCTGGCTGCCGTGCATTTCGGCGCGAACTTCATTCTGCATTCGGCGGGGTTTCCGGATAGGCTTCTCAGCATGACTTATGCGAAGTTCATGCTGGATGCTGACCTGTGCGGCGCGCTGCGTGCGTATTTGGACGGTGTAAAGATCGACGACGACCAGCTGGCAGTTGAAGCCTTTGCCTAGGTTGGCCCGGGCAACCACTTCTTTGGGTGCAGCCACACGATGGCGCATTACGAGACGGCCTTCTGGGACAGCGAGTTGTCCGACAATGGGCCGTTCGAGAGGTGGGAGGCGGCGGGGTCGACCGATGCCGCCACTCGGGCCAATGCCCTGTGGAAGAAGCGCCTCGCCGAATACGAGGCGCCGTCGATGGACGTGGCCACGCTTGACGCGCTGAACGACTTTGTGGCGGGGAAGAAGGCTGCCGCCCCTGACGCCCGGCATCAAGACCGCAAGTTCAGGATCGTAGCCCGGTTTCCTTCAGCAATCCCATGCGCTTGGCTTCGTAGTAATAGCCATGCGCGAACCAGTAGACTGCCTTGTCCTGATTGTGCCTTGACACCAGCCAAGCGCCGCGCAGGTACTTGCCGGCATATTTCAGGTTGGTTTCGGCATCCAGAAGCCCTTCAGCCGGGCCGTTGTAGCCCATCTGGTGGGCGGTCTGCGGCAGGATCTGCATCAGCCCGAAATAGGGCCCGTTGCGCGCCGCTGGGTTATAGCCGCTTTCACGGCGGATGATCCGGTGGATCAGGCTGGCGGGCATGTCGTGGATGCGGGCGTATTTGGCCACCAGGCGGTCCATCTCGGGCGTCTCACCGCGGAAGGATTGCGGGGCGGGGCGGTGTCCGCAGGCGGCGAGAGCCAGAAGGCCAAGGCCCAGAAAGTCACGGCGTTGGATCGGCATCGGGTCGGTCCTTTCGTTTTCAGCCTCTTAGCCGGGCCTTGTGCCCGTGCAAAGGGGAAGAATGGCAGGGGCCGCCGACCGGCAAGTGCTTGCTTGTCACGCAGATGTCACCCGGGGCGGTCATTAGTGGGGCCAGTCGTATATCCGGGGGCTTGCCAGCGGATGAACGCCAGATATAGTCAAACCCATGCGCGCCGTGGCGCAACTTCGTGCCAGTGCGTGGGATACCTCAAAGGGCCTTTGCGGAATGGACGGCGATTTTCGAACCAGCTTCGTGCGTGATCCGGCGACGCTGAAATACTGCCCGGCTTTGGTGCTGAACGCGGATTACCGCCCGCTCAGCTACTACCCTTTGTCACTTTGGCCCTGGCAAGAGGCGATAAAAAGCGCCGTGCTGAACCGCGTGACCATCGTAGCCGAATATGACCAGACGGTGCGAAGCCAAAGGCATGAGTTCAGGCTGCCCTCGGTCGTGGTGCTGAAAGATTTCGTCCAACCCCAGAAGCGCGTGGCATTCACGCGCTTCAATCTTTTTCTGCGGGACGAGTTTTGCTGCCAGTATTGCGGCGCCAAAGGGGACCTGACCTTTGACCATGTGGTGCCGCGCGCCAAGGGTGGCATCACCTCTTGGGAGAATGTCGTGGCCGCGTGCAGCCCGTGCAACCTGCACAAGGGCTCTCGCAATGTGCGGCAATCGGGATTGCACCTGCACCGCCCGCCGCGTGCGCCCAGCCCGGAAGAGATGAAAATTCACGGTCGGCGTTTTCCGCCGAACCACATGCATGAAAGCTGGATGGATTATCTGTATTGGGACGTTGAATTGGACGCCTGATCAGCCGACGCGGCGGCCGCCAACCCAGACGCCGCGCACCGCTGCGGCCTTTTTCAACCGTGCCACCCGGATCACGTCGGCGCGCAGGCCTGTCGTCAGGGTGCCCCGGTCGTACAGCGCGGTTGCCGCCGCCGGAGCCTGCGTTACCGTCGCCACGCCGCGTGCCAGATCGCCCCAGATATCGCCCAGCATCAGGGCTGCATTCAGCAGCGCCGCCGGGACATAGTCGGACGATACGATATCCAACAGGTTCAGGTCCGCCAGCTCTTTGGCCGCGACATTGCCCGAATGTGACCCGCCCCGGATCAGGTTTGGCGCGCCCATCATCACATGAATGCCCTTGGCACGGCAGGCCTGCGCCGCCTCGACCGTGGTGGGAAACTCGGCAAAGGTGGCGCCGTGGCGGTGCGAGGTGGCAACCTGTCCCTCGGTCGTGTCATCATGGCTGGCCAGAACCGCACCGTAGCGGCGGGCTTCCGCCACGGCGGCGGCCTCGTGGTCCGCGCCGAAACGGTCGGACAGGGCTTGCAGGTTGGCCACGTGGATCAGGAAGTCGTTCTCGCCAAGGCCATGTTTGCCGCGCACGTAATGGCGCAACTGGTCCAGACTGCGGAACTGCCGCTGGCCGGGGGTATGGTCCATCAGGCTGACGATTCCGATGCCATCCTGCGGGCCAAAGCAGGCCAGTTCGTCAATCAGGGTTTCCGAGCACACCTCGGCCCGCAGATGCAGCAAGTGGTTGATCCGCAGGGCACCTTCACCACGCAGGGCAATGATCTCATCTGCCAGAAGCCTTGCGTATTCCCCATAAGACGCCTTGCCGGCCGAGATGACAGACCCCACCCGCAGCGCATCAAATACCGTGGTGATGCCGGTTGCCGCCAGTTCGCCGTCATGCGCAAGGATCGCCCCGGCATGGGGGAATTGCACCTTTGGGCGCGGCTCGATGTGACGCTCCAGATTGTCGGTGTGCAGTTCAATGAGGCCGGGCAGCACCAGATCGCCACCGCAGTCGATGGCCCCGGCAGGCACCCGGGTGCCGGGGTCAATCGCTGCGATGACGCCATCCGACAGGTGCAGGGTTCCGGTGATCACCGCATCGGGCAGCACCAGCGTGGCATTGGCAAGGATCATGTCAGACATGCGAAGGGCCTTTGGGTTGGGGGCCGTGAAGGTGATGATCTTGCAGCCCGTCCCAGCTTGCGTCACACGGCTGTGATACTGTCAGGATAAGCGGGCCGCCATGGAAAAGATGAAACGCTACGCCGTCTACTACGCGCCCGCGCCCGGGGCTTTTGCCGATGCCGCCGCAAGTTGGCTGGGCTGGGACCCGGGCTTGAGTGCGCCCGTGCCGCAGCCTGATCTGGGGCTGGATTTGGCCACCCTGACCGCTGACCCAAGGAAATACGGCTTCCACGGCACGATCAAGCCTCCCTTCCGGCTGGCCGAGGGGCTGGACTTCGCAGCGCTTTACAGTGCAACCGCCGCCATGGCCCGGACCCTTCCTGCCATCGAAATGCCCGGCCTGCAATTCCTTGACCTCGATGGCTTTCTGGCGCTTGTCCCGCAGGGCGATACCTCTGCCCTGACCAATCTGGCCGCCAAGGTGGTCGAAATCCTTGACCCCCTTCGCGCCCCCTTGACGGCTGCTGAAATCGCCCGCCGCCGACCTGACCGCCTGACGCCCCGCCAGCGCTATCTGCTGGACCAGTTCGGCTATCCTTACGTGATGGAGGAATTCCGCTTTCACCTGACGCTGTCGGGCAACCTGTCCCCGCAAGACCAAGCCACCCTGCGCCCGCTGGCCGCGGCGCATTTCGCAGGGCGTCTGCCGCAGCCCTTCCGCCTGTCCGACCTGTGCCTGTTTGGCGAGGCCGAGGATGGCCGCTTCCACCTGCTGCACCGCTATCCCCTCGCCCGAAGTGCCGCCAGCAGCCGCCCCACGCCGACGTCTGGCGTGCCGTCATTGGCAATGTCGATCACCGGCAAACCTTCCGGCACGTCATAGGATGCCCGCGCCAGCCGCGCTTCAATCTCCGCCGCCGTCTCACGCCCCCGTGCCGCCAGCCGTTCGGCCAGCACCTTCGAGGGTGCTGAAATCCGCAGCACCACAAGCCCCGGAAATAACACCAAAGCCTGCGCCAAAGCCGCGCGTGATCCGTTGAACAGGACGTCAACGCCCCGGATAAGCGCGGCAAACTCGCCCTTCCTGACGCCATAGCGCAAGCCATGCGCGGGCCATTCCAGCGCAAAGACGCTGGAATGGCTCAGGAACTCAAACTCCGCCACTGTCACACCCTCAAACGGCTCGCCACCGGCAACCTCAGGCCGCGTGATGGTGCGCCGCGCCCAATGCATGGCGGGTGAGGCCGCAACCGCCCCCGCCAGCAACGTATCCTTGCCAGCCCCAGAGGGGCCAACAACCGCAAACACCTGGCCCGTCATGTCAGCGCCCCGGCTTTGCTGGCAAGAACCGGCGTGAACCCCGTCACATCGACCAGCCGGTCGCATAGCCGCGCCCGCGCCGCCTCGTCATGGAAGCTCCCGATGATCGCAGCCCCGCGCGCCTTGGCGCCCTCGATCAGGGTCAGCACCACCTCGCGCTTGATCGCATCCAGACTGGCTGTGGGTTCATCCAGCAACAAGGCCGGATAGGGATGCACAAAGCCCCGTGCAATATTGACCCGCTGCTGCCCGCCGCCGGAAAAGGTGGTGGGCGACAGCGCCCAAAGCCGCTCAGGCATATTCAACTGTGCCAGCAAGGCCGCAGCCCGCGCCCGCGCCTCATCCACCCCCACACCCAAAGTCAGCAAGGGGTCCGCCACCACGTCCAGCGTTGGCACCCTTGGCACCACCCGCAGGAACCGGCTGACATAGCCCAAAGTGCCCCGCCGCAAAGCGATGATCTGGCGCGGGGCCGCCTTGGCTACATCGACATCCCCCACCATGATCGACCCCGAGGCCGCCAGATAGTTTCCCCAGATCATCCGCATCAACGTCGACTTGCCAGAGCCTGACGCGCCGACCAGCCCAAGACACGCGCCCGGTGGCACAGACAGGTTCGCCCCCGCCATAACCGGAATGACGGCAGCCCCCTGATTGTGCAGGGTGAAGCTTTTGGAAAGATTGGAAATCGTGATCATGTCAGACCTGCAAAACCGAAGAGACCAGAAGCTGCGTATATTCGTGCTGCGGGTCATCCAGCACCTGATCGGTCAGACCCTGTTCCACCACATAACCGCCCTTCATCACCATCAAACGGTCGGCCAGCAACCGCACCACCTCCAGATCATGGGTGACGATAATCGCCGAAAGCGCCATCTGCCGCACCAATCCGCGCAGCAAATCCAGCAAACGCGCCTGAACGGACACATCAAGCCCGCCAGTCGGCTCATCCATGAACACCAACCTGGGCCCCGTCACAAGGTTACGCGCAATTTGCAAGCGCTGCTGCATGCCGCCCGAAAACGCCGAAGACCGGTCATCAATCCGGTCGCTGGCTATCTCCACCCGTCCCAGCCAATCCAAAGCCTTGCCCCGGATATCCCCGTAATGCCGCGCCCCCACCGCCATCAGCCGCTCGCCCACATTGCCGCCGGCGGAAACCCCCATCCGCAAGCCATCGCGCGGGTTCTGGTGCACGAAAGCCCAATCCGTCCGCGCCAGTCGGCGCCTTTCGGCCTCGCCCATCACCACCGTATCGCGCGGGCCATCTACCGTATCAAAGATCACCGAGCCCGCATCAGGCGCAAGATGCCCGGCCAGACAAGACAACAGTGTTGACTTGCCCGAACCGCTTTCGCCGACAATCCCCAGCACCTCGCCGGGAAACAAATCGAACGACACCGCATCACAGCCAATCCGCGCCCCATAGAACTTTGACAGACCTTGCACCGACAACAACGGCTGCGTTTTCATACTTGCCCAAATATCCAATTCCACTATCGGCCCCCCGCGCCAACGCCCAACCGCCCGGCATGACCCGCTTCGCGCCGCACCCGGCAGAAATCGGTGTCGGAACAGACAAACATCCGCGCCCCCTGATCATCCGTGATCACCTCATCCAGATAGCTGCCCGAAGCGCCGCACAGATCGCAATCGTGGGCAGCCTTCGAGGCTACAAACGGATGATCCTCAAAATCGAGCGAGACCGCTTGCGCATAGGGCGGCAGTGCATAAATGCGCTGTTCGCGCCCCGCGCCGAACAGCTGGATCGCGGGGTTGCCCGCCAGCTTGGGGTTGTCAAACTTCGGAATGGGTGAGGGGCTCGTCACGTAGCGACCGCCGACCTTCACCGGATAATCGCAGGATGTGGCAATTTGCCCATGCCTCGCGCTGTCTTCATACAGCTTGACATGCATCAGGCCGTAATCCTCCAGCTCGTGCATCTTGCGCGTTTCGGTTTCGCGCGGCTCCAGAAAGCGCAAAGGCTCCGGGATCGGCACCTGATAAACAAGGATCTGGCCTTCCTGCAACGGCGTCTCGGGGATGCGGTGGCGGGTCTGGATCAGTGTGGCCTCCGCCGTGGCCTCTGTCACCGCCACCCCCGCCGTCCGCTGAAAAAAGCGCCGGATGGAAACCGCATTCGTCGTGTCATCGGCGCCCTGATCAATCACCTTCAGCCGGTCTTCGGGCACAAGGCAAGCCGCCGTCACCTGGACGCCGCCGGTGCCCCCGCCGTAGCGCATCGGCATCTCGCGGCTGGCGAAAGGCACCTGATGGCCCGGGATCGCCACACCCTTCAGAATGGCGTGGCGGGTCATCCGTTTGGTTTGCTCGTCCAGACAGGCGAAGTTGTATTCGGCAAGAAGCTCGGTTTGCCCGATCTTGCGTTCCACCGGCGCGTTCATTCCGCAGCCTCGTTCCGCGCCATGGTCGCCGCCAGACCTTCGGTGCGCAAGCGGCGCACCAGTTCCAGTTTCGCTTGAAAATCAACGTAGTGCGGCAGCTTGATATGTTCCAGAAACCCCGCCGCCTGAATGTTGTCGGCATGCATCAGCACGAATTCCTCATCCTGCGCGGGCGCTCCGGTATAATCCTCGCCCAGTTCCTTCCAACGCAGGGCCCGGTCAACAAGGCTCATGGCAATCGCCTTCCTTTCGGTCTGGCCAAACACCAGCCCATAACCGCGCGTGAACTGCGGCGGTTCGGTTTTGGAGCCTTTGAACTGGTTGACCGTCTCGCATTCGGTCAACTCAACCTCGCCAATCTCGACGGCGAAGCCCAGTTCCGGGATCTCCATCTGCACCGCCACCGCCCCAATCCGCAACTCGCCCACAAAGGCATGGGTGCGCCCGTAGCTGCGCTGGGTGGAATAGGCCATCGACAGGATGAACCCCTCATCCGCCCGCGTGATCGCCTGCAACCGCAGCGGGCGCGAGGCGGGCAGTTCCATCGGCTCCCGCGTCAGGTCCGGCGGGGTGTCATCGCCCGCAGCCTCGGCCTGGATCAGCCCATCGCGGCCCAGCATGCCCGTCACATGCGGCACCGGCCCCACCAAGGCCGGCTCCTGCAAGGTTGGGGCCGTCGGGGCCGCAGGAACCTGGCCCTCTGCCGCCAGTTTGAAATCCAAAAGACGGTGGGTGTAGTCAAACGTCGGCCCCAGAATCTGCCCGCCCGGCAAGTCCTTGAAGATCGCCGAAATCCGCCGCGACACCGCCATGTCGGCGGTTTGCACCGGCAACGAAGCACCAAGCCGGGGCAGGGTGGTCCGGTACGCCCGGATCAGAAAAATCGTCTCAATCAGATCGCCCCTCGCCTGTTTGATCGCCAGAGCAGCCAGATCAGGGTCATACAGCGACCCCTCTGCCATCACCCTATTTACCGCCAGCGCCAGTTGTTCACGGATTTGCGCGACCGACAGTTCGGCCACGGCAGTATCGCCGCGCCGTTCTTCAGCCAGCCACGCATGGGCGGCATCAATCGCCCGCTCGTCGCCTTTGACAGCCACATACATTAGACGGCCTCCACGATGTTGCGGCGCGGCAGGCCTGCCAGACGGCTGCCACAGGTCAGGTACGTGTCAAAGCCTTGCGGGAACAGCGCCCGGTTGGCGCGGAAAGTCTGCATTTCGGGCAGGCTAGGGTAAGCCTGATCCTTGATCCCCGGGCCGGTCAGGCGGGCACCCGTCGCCTTAAGCACAGCCATCTCGACAATCAGCGTGGCAGAGCAGTCGGGGTAATCCGGCAGGCCAATGGCAAAACGGCTGACCGGCGACAGGTCAATCCAAGTCCCCAAGGCAAAGCGGGCATCTTCTGCCGACACCAAAGGTGCGCCGGAGTGAAACGTCACCCAGTCGCGCACCACGGGCAGGTTCACCGACGGCCCCAGATGCAGGGGGGTCGTCCCATCGCACAGCGTCAGCAGCAGTACACCAGCGGCGACCGACAGTGGCGCGGGGGGCAAAGCGCCCTCCACCGTCCAGATCGTGCCGGGACGGGCCATCGCCTTCAACGCGGCGCGGAAGGCGCGGGCGGATTGGATCGGGGCGGCAGAAAAGCCGCCAAGCAGGGCTGCGGGGGTCATTTGTCTTCTCCGCGCACGAGGGTGAAGAACTCCACCCTGGTTGCCGCAGCTTTCGTCGCACGCAAGGCGCGGGCGGCGGCCTCTTCGGCCTTCAGCGGGGCCAGAACCATGGCCTGCAAGCGGTCAGCCGCCTCGGTTTGCATCAGCGCATCCACCACCGCCGCGCGGATGGCGTGGCTGCGGTCACGGCCTTGCACATGGGCATGGCCCACCGCATCGCCCAACCGAACCGGGCAGCGCGTCACTGTCATCTCGCCCAGATTGAACGGCAAGCCGGTGCCGCCCACGCGGCCCCGCACCATCACCGCGCCAATCACTGGCCCGCGCAGCAGGTCATGGGCGGGCAACTCGGGCAGCAGTTCGGCCAGACGCGAGGGCGCGCTGCGGGCCAGCAGGCCGATCCAAAGCGGACTCGGGTTGGGATTTGTGTTTGGCATCTTGCCTCCGACATCTTGCGAACTTGTCTATGTTACTATACAACTAGACAACCAATAGCCTCGGAGCCGCCCGAATGCACGTGAAAGTTCTGTGACGATGGCGAAAACCCCGATCTGGTCCTTTATCGCCGGGGCATTGAAGGCGGAAATTGCCGCCGGAAGCTATGCCCCCGGTGCCAAACTGCCGACCGAGGCGCAGCTGGCGCAACGTTTCGGCGTCAACCGCCACACCGTGCGGCATGCTTTGGCGACGCTGGCCGAGGCTGGGTTGGTGCAGCCAAGGCGGGGGGCGGGGGTCTTTGTGACTTCAGTGCCGACGGACTATGTTTTGGGGCGCAGGGTCAGGTTTCACCAGAACGTGCTGGCCTCTGGCCGTACCCCGTCACGCAAATTGCTGCGCAGCGAAACCCGCCCCGCCAGTGCTGCCGAGGCCGAAGCTTTGGCCCTGGCAGCCGCCAGCCCGGTGCATGTGATTGAAGGCGTCTCGCTGGCCGATGGCTTGGCCTTGGGCCTGTTCCGGTCGGTCTTGCCTGCGCTGCGCTTTCCCGATTTTCCGCAAGCCATGGCCCGGCTGGGGTCGATCACCGCAGCCCTCGCGCAAGCCGGCGTGCCCGACTATACCCGCGCCCTGACCCGGCTGACGGCCAGGCTGGCCAATGCGGTACAGGCAGGGCATTTGCAGGTGCCGCAAGGTGCGCCCTTGCTGCGGTCAGTCACGGTGAACGTCGATGGCGCAGGCATCCCGGTGGAGTTTGGCACGACATGGTTTGTCGGCGACCGGGTAACTTTGACGGTGATCCCGGACTGACTGTCACGATCCCGTTGCGGGAACTGTCACGATCCTATTGGGCGAACTGTGGCGCGAACTGTCACGATCCCGTTGCGCGAACAGGTCATACGTCGGCCACCCTCTTTGCCTTTACGGCTGACAACGGATGCCCCTGATGACTTTCCTGCCCCCCCTTCGCCTGACCGGCGCCCGGACCCTGCGCGATGGCGAGTTGCAGTTGCGCTCGGTTGGGCTGGCGGATGGCAGGCTGACCCGTGGCCCGCTGCCAGAGGTGGACCTGCCAGGCTATCTGATCCTGCCCGGCATCATTGACCTGCATGGCGACGGCTTTGAACACCACATGGCGCCACGGCCGTCAGCCCGGTTTCCGCTGTTGACCGGGCTTGCCTCGTTTGACCGCGAAGCCGCCTGCCACGGTGTCACCACCGCCTTTCTCGCCCAAAGCTGGAGCTGGGAGGGCGGCCACCACGCCCCCGATCATTGCGAGGCGATGCTGGCGGCACTTGACGCTTACCGGCCCCAGATGATGACCGACCTGCGCATCCAGATCCGGGCGGAAACCCATCTGGTGTCAGAAGCCCAGCGGCTGATCGAGGTGGTTCGCCGCTTTGGCGTGGGCTACGTCGTCTTCAATGACCATCTGGATGAGGGCTTCCAGATGTCGCGGGTCGCGCCCGCAGCTTTTGCCCATTGGGCGGGCAAGGTTGGCAAGACCCCGGAAGAACTGGCCGAGGCCATTCAGGTCGCCCGCGATTCCCGGGGCGAGGTGGCGCGCTCGCTCTGCCGGCTGGCGGAAGCGTTTGATGCGATGGGGGTGGTTTACGGCTCCCATGATGACCCGGACGGAGAGACGCGGGAGAAGTTCCGGATGATTGGTGCCTTGGTGGCCGAGTTTCCGCTGACGCTGCGGGCGGCCTCGGCGGCGCATGCGATGTTCAGCCCGGTGATCATGGGCGCGCCGAATGTGGTGCGGGGGCAGTCGCAGGCTGGGAATGCCTCGGCTAGCGATCTGGTGGCGGCGGGGCTTTGTGACGCTTTGGTGTCGGATTATCATGTGCCTGCGCTGCCTTTGGCGGTTTGGTCTTTGGTGGACCGGGGCATCATTGGCTTGCCCAAGGCCTGGGGGTTGATATCCTGCGGTCCGGCAGAGATTTTACGGCTGACCGATCGGGGCCGGATCGAGCCGGGGTTGCGGGCCGATCTGGTGGTGGTTGATGCCGCCTCGCGCCGGATCGAGGCTACGATTTGTGGCGGGCGGCTGACTTATCTGGCCGGTGAGGCCGCGCTGCGGTTTTTGGCACAGCCGAGGGTGGTTTCGGCCCTGACGGAAGATGACCAGATGGCGGCAGAGTAGGATTGCACGCGTGCAATTGTTGTTAAGTTATTGATATTACTATATATAATTAATTTTGTTAACTTTTTGTTTACCCGCGATGTCACAGGACCTGGCTTGACAGCGTGCAGGCCTGCGGCGAAGTAGAGCACATGGACAGCACCGCTTTTACCTTTCGCCCCGGCCTTGCCCAAGACGCAAGCCTGATCCGTACCTTTGTGCGGGCTGCTTATGCCAAATGGGTGCCGGTCATGGGCCGCGAGCCAATGCCCATGACGGCGGATTATGATCTGGCCTTGCAAAAGCATCGCTTTGTGCTGGTGTTTGAAGATGGGGCGCTGGCTGGGGTGCTTGAGACTGTCGTGGGGGCCGATCACCTTTGGGTGGAAAATATCGCCGTCCGGCCGGACTTGCAGGGCAGGGGGCTTGGCCAAAGGTTGCTGGCGCTGGCCGAGATGCAGGCGCGGCAGGCCGCGGTGCCGCAGGTGCGCTTGCTGACCAATGCGGCGCTGATCGGCAACCTGCGGTTTTACCAGCGTTATGGTTTCACGGTCACCACGACGGAGCCGTTTCGGGGCGGCTTTGTGACGTGGTTTGCCAAGGCGGTTTAAGCTTCGTATTTCTCCAGAAACGCCTCGGCGGGCAGGGCGCGAAAATCGGGCAGGGCGTGGCGCAGGCGCTCGTGGGTCCAATCCCACCAGGCAAGGGCCTGCATCCGGTCGGCCACTTGTGGCGTGAAGCGGGTGCGGAGCGGAATGGCGGGGATGCCGGCCATGATCATGTAGGGGGCGACGTCTTTGGTGACGACCGCTCCGGCGGCGATGATGGAACCGGCGCCGATGGTCACCTGTGGTTTGATGATGGCACCGTGGCCCAGCCAGGTATCGGGGCCTATGACGGTGCGGCGCGATTGGCGGTGGGCGAAGAAGGCCTGATCGTCCGGCGCATCATCCCAGTAATATTCCGACCGGTACAGGAAGTGGTGCAGCGAGGCGTTGGCGTAGGGGTGGTCGGTTGGGCCGATCCGGGTCATGGCGGCGATATTGGCGAATTTGCCGACGGTGGTGTTGGCGATGTCTGACATGCGGTCACAATAGGCATAGTCTTCAAAGGTGGAATGCTGGATGCGGCTGCCCTCGCCCACCTCGCAATACGCGCCGAAACTTGTGTTGATGACTTCGCAGCCGGGGTGGATGAAAGGCTGGGTTGCAGAAAGTTTTGGCAAGGGCTTGGGCCTTTTCGTGCGGTTTGGCGGGCCTGTGGGGTCAGCCTTTGATCAGTTTGCGGCGGATCAGGCCGGAAAGCCAGTCCATCAGCATGACCATGGTGACGATCAGGATAAGGTAGTAGGCGACATCCTCCCAGTCTTTCTGGGTGCCGATGGCTTGGGTCAGAAGAAGGCCGATGCCGCCGCCGACGATGGCGCCGATGACGGTGGCGCTGCGGGTGTTGGATTCGAAGTTGTACAGGGCTTGCGATGCAAGGATTGGCATGATCTGCGGGATGACGCCGAAGCGGGCGCGCTGAATGGCGTTTGCCCCGGTGGAGCGGATGCCATCGACCTGTTTTTCGTAAATGTTTTCAAGCGCTTCCGAGAAGTTTTTGCCAAAGAGGCCGGTGTCAGTCATCAGGATTGCCAAAGCGCCGGTCATCGGGCCGGGGCCGAAGGCGCGGACCAGGATCAGGGTCCGGATCAGGGCGTCCAAGCCCCGGATGAAGTCGAAAACGCGGCGCATTCCAAAGCGCACCGGACGCCACGGCATCATGTTCGACGCGGCAAGGAAGCTGAGCGGCAGTGCGATGAAGGCCGCGATGAAGGTGCCAAGGAAGGCCATCAGCAGGGTTTCAAACAGCGCCCAGAACACCTCGCCATGGTGCCACATGCTGTTGGTCAGGAAATCATGCGCGATATGAGTGACGTTCGATTGCGTCGGGTCAAGGCGCGGCTGCCACAGCGACAGGGCCAGCAATTCGCCCATGCTTTTGCCATGAAAGGGGCTGTCGAAGGTGAAAAAGAACAGCTCCCATCCCGGGAAATAGCGCAGGGTTTCGACCTTGGATTTGGTGTAGTTGAAGCGGCCTGCCGGGGTGGTCGCACCAATCCGGCTGTCTGATGCGCTGATCCAGTTTGGCAGCGGCTGGGGTGCGGTCAGCACCAGTTTGCCATCGGTGGCCGAGATTGCGATGGTGCCGTAGCCCGGCACGACACAGTGCGCGCCTTTGGCGTCACAGGTGACAAGGTTGCCGTGGCCAAGGTCGATCTGCGTGGTGTCGCCGGTGGTTTTCACCTAATCGGGGGCATAGGCATAGCGGTTGTCGCCATCAATCGCCGAGGAGATCGCGTTGCTGCGGTTGTCGCGGGTGACGTGGACCTTGTAGCTGATGAAATCCGAGAGCAGGGTTTGCGCATTGTCCATCCGTGCGCGTGAGACGACGCCAAGGATGTCGAAGGATATCGCGGCATAGATCAGGTAGACCAGGATCACGGCCGGGATCGCCAGCGCCATCAGCCTGCGGCGCTGGAACGAGGTTGCGATGGTATTGATCAGGCTGGCGTCAACCATGGCGCGCGCCTTTCGTCAGGCGGGTGCGCAGGGTGTCGGACATGCGGCCGATGATCACGATGGTGGCGAACAGCAAAAAGAAGATGGCAATCACCTCGTCATAGCGGCCCTGACCCCATTGCATCGCAACTTTCAGGTCGGCCCCGATGCCGCCCTGGCCGACAAAGCCAAGGATGGCCGAGGCGCGGACGTTGATTTCAAACCGCATCAGAAGGTAGCTGGCCCAGTTCGGGGCGACCTGGGGCATGATGCCCAGCCAGATGCGCTGGCCCCATGTGGCGCCGGTGCAGGTCAGACCCTCGACCGGTTTCAGGTCAGCGTTCTCAGCCGCTTCGGAGAAGAGCTTGCCCAAAGCGCCGGCGGTGTGGAGGGCGATGGCGGCAACGGCGGGGATCGGGCCGCTGCCAAGCACATAGATCAGCACAAGGGCTATCACCGCATCGGGCAGGGCGCGCATGGCGTCCATCTTGCGGCGGAACAGGGGTGTCAGGCGGGGATAGGGCGCAAGGCCACGGGTCGATAGCAGGGCAATGAAGGCGGCGCAAAGGCCACCGAACAGGGTGGATACGGCGGCGATGTTCAGCGTCTCGATCAACGAGGGCAGAAAATGCACGATCAGGCCGGGCAGGTTGGCGCGGTTTTCCCATGCCTCTGACAGGATCTCGGACGGGAAGGCCCCCAGCATGGGCAGGCCGTTCAGAAAGCCGCCGGCGTTGCGCCCCTCGGCCAGATGAAAGCCTGCGGCCAGCAGGACAATCAGCAGCACCAGCAGAACTGCGCTGTAAAGCCGCTTGGTGCGGACCATTTGCAGATAGGCGGAATGCGGATCGGTCTTGCCGGATTTTGGCAGGACGGGGGTTTTCCCGGCCTTGGTGCGAAGGCAGCGTCAACCATGGGGCCCCCGGAATGAAATTGCCGGACCCCTTGGCAGAGGTCCGGCGGAAGGTGTTGAAATTACTTCTTGTCTTGCAGTTTGCGGGCTTCCAGAATGCCCGCATAGACCGCCGGGTCTACCGGAACGAAATCGGCCATGTCGCCGCCGTTGACGGACGTGGCGCAGGTCTTGTCTTTTTCCGGCAGGTCAGCGGTTACAGCGGTGACCTTGTCCTTCACGTCCTGCGGCAGGGCAGCGCGCACCACGAACGGGCCGTTCGGGATCAGGGCAGAGTGCCAGATATCGACCAGGTTGTTCATGTCAACCAGACCGCCATCAACCGCCTTGCGCAAAGCACCCGAGGTGTAGCCGTCAGCAAAGTTGCCGATCATGTCAGAGTTGGTGACGCCAGCGTCATAGGTGCCGTTGTTCACGCCAACGATGGTCTGTTCATGCCCGCCCGAGAAAGCGGTCGACTTGAAGTACTTTGCCAGATCGCCGTACTTGGCGGTCAGTTCCGACGCCGGAACCAGATAGCCCGAGGTGGAGTTCGGGTCGGCATAGGCGAAGGAATGGCCCTTGGCATTGTCCATCGAGGTGATGCCCGACGTCTTGCTGGCGATGCCGATGGAATAGTAACCTTGGGTGCCGTCAACGTTCTTGGTGATCAGCTTGGCTTCCACGGCTTTCGGGTCGGTCAGGGTGATCTTGGCATAGGCTGAAGCGCCCAGCCATGCCATGTCCAGCGTACCGCCAAGCAGGCCCTGGATCACGCCGTCATAGTCAGCCGGGGTGAACAGTTTGACCGGAACCCAAGGCGGCCTCGATCGCGGCGCGGTAGCATTCGTTGCCGGTGATGCGGTCTTGGGCGTTTTCGCCGCCCAGAACGCCGATGTTGAACTGGGTGATGGCTTGGGCGTCAGCAGCGCCTGCGAAGGCGGTGGTGGCCGCGAGAACGGCGAGCAGCTTTTTCATCGGACGTCTCCAGGGTTTGGCCCTTTGGGACCGGGTTTGGGTTTTTTGGCCCCGCAGAAGGGGCCGGGGTGGAACTTAGGACAGCATCGCATCCGCATAGGCGTTGTCGCCTGCGGGTGTCGGTGCGGTAATGGCGGTTGAGGTGGCGGTTTCGGTGAAGCTGTCGTCCGCACCGTAGATGTCGCGGGCGACAGAGGTGCTAAGCATGTCTGGCGTGCCGTCGAACACGATGCGCCCGTCGCGCATCCCGATACCCCGGTCGCAATAGCGGCGCGCGGTGTCGAGGGTGTGCAGGTTGGCGATGACCATGCGGCCATCCTCATCATGGATCTTGCGCAGGGTATCCATCACCACTTGCGCGTTCATCGGGTCCAGCGAGGCGATGGGTTCATCGGCGAGGATCACCTTGGGGTTCTGCATCACAGCCCGCGCAATGGCCACGTGCTGCTGCTGGCCGCCCGACAGGGCCTCGGCCCGTTTGGGGGCCTGTTCGGCGATGCCAAGCCGGTCAAGGATCGACAGCGCCTTCAGGATGTCATCCTTGGGCCAGACGTTGAACACGGTGGAAAGGGTGGAACGGCGGTTGAGCAGCCCGTGCAGCACGTTGGAGGCGACATCCATCCGCGGCACCAGATTGAACTGCTGAAAAATCATCGCGCACTGGCTTTGCCATGCCCGCTTGGCAGCACCTTGCAGGGTCAGCACATTGGTGCCGGCAAAATTCAACTCGCCCGAGGATGCATCGGTCAGCCGGTTCATCATGCGCAGGACGGTTGATTTCCCCGCCCCTGACTGCCCGACGATGCCGACAAAGGCAGCACCTTCGACCACGAATCTGGCGTTGTCGACGGCGGCCTTGGCGCCGAACATGCGGGTGACGTTCTTCACGTGCAGCATGGGTTTGGCGTGCAGCGTGGAAGGTTCATGCAGCAAGGGCGGTTCGTGCAGCAAGGGGTGGCCTCCGGTTGCGTTGGCCGGGAGGTGGCGGGTTCGTGTGACGGAAGGCTTTCAGTTGCATGAAGCTTTGGTGACGGGGCGGAAGGGTCGGTTCTGCGCCTTTTGGTCTGCGCCCTTTGGCCCTGCGGCGTTGGCCCTGCGGCGTTGGCCTGTCACCCAAGGCTTACCTTGGCGACACCGGATTGTCATTTCCGCCCGCTAATCCCAAGTCCGTACCGGGTTTGGAGAGTGTGATGGACGTTCCGGTGATTGGGGCCGCGCTGACCAATGACGAATTGGCGGCGTATCAGGATTGGATTGTGGAAAAGGACCGCGATCTGGCGCTGCAAAGCTTTGTGGGCGGCGCAGTTCTGGGGCGGCGCGGTTCTGGAGGACGACTGTACGCCCGTGGCCGAGGGGGGCAAGGCCTTGCTGGCGGGCCAGCAGTGTCGCAAGGAGTTGTGCGCCAGCTTCGGCTCTGCTGCCTTGCAGGTGTCGATTGACAGCGGCCATGCGCGGTTTGCCCATGGTTCGACGGGCACGCCGGCGGTCGGTTACTTCGTGCGGTCTGCGTTCGTGCGGTCTGCGGGTGCGATGCTGGTCCATGTTCACCTGCAAGACGGCGATGACTATGCTGACCGGCATCAGTGGACAGGCCGGGGCAACATCCTGTGGCCGTCTTTGCGGCACTTGCTGCGCTGGAGGTCAAACCGCGCCTGATTTTGGAACTGGAAGACAAGGCGGCAATACCGGCCTCGATTGCGTATCTGGAAGCCAAAGGGCTACGACAATGACGGAAATGCTGAAGTTTGTCGTGATGAGCGATCTGCATCTGGTGGGCCATGGTGCGGTGTCGATGACGCTGGACACCGCCGCACGTCTGGAACAGGCGGTGGATTGCATCAACGACCGCTATGCCGACGCCGATTTCTGCATCATCGCCGGCGATTTGACCGATGAAGCTGAAATGGCGGCCTATGAGCGGTTGAAGGCCATCGCCCGGGGCATTGCGATCCCGACCTGTATCACCCTTGGCAACCATGACGACCGCGCGACTTTTCTGGCCGTCCTCGGGCAGGAATGGGCCGATGAGACCGGCAAGGTCAACCATGTGATCGACGCCAAGGGCTACCGGGTGATCGTGCTGGACAGGTCCGAACCGGGCCTTGTCGATGGTGTGCTGACGCCAGCCCGGATGGATTGGCTGCGGGTCCGTCTGGCCGAGGCTGCTGACCGTCCGGTGATCGTGGTGCTGCACCACAACGCCAACGCCCTGCATATCGAGGCCGACAGCCTCAAACTGCTGGACGATGCGCCGTTCATTGCCGCGCTGAAGACGCACCGCGATGTGCGGCAGGTGATTGCGGGCCATGTGCATCTGACCCCGACCGCGCTTTACCACGGCATCCCCATCACCACGCTGGCGGGTGGGCATTATTCGGTGTCGTTCAACGCTGATCAGCCCCGGATGCCGTTCAAAAGCCTGACCGGGCCGGGGCAGATGGTGGTGGTTCCGGGCACGGCGCATTCGACCACGGTGCTGTTTGAAGACTTCATTGACGGCAATGCGGTGATTGGCATCCACACGCCAGACTGAACAGAGGCGGATGCCCGGCAGCATGGGGGCCGCCCCTGGCTTTGCCAAACGGTTGCAAGCTTGAAGCAAGCCAGCTTCCAAAGCTTCGCTCCGGTGTCGAAAGGGTGACATGCGGCGTCAGGTTCTGATGGCGGCCGCAGGTCGCGGGATGTCTCTGCGGGAGAACGACGATGAACAAGCCGTGCCCGCCGCGTTTTGTGCCGGCGCGTTTTGTGCCGCCGCGTTTTGTGCCACCACCGCTTGGTCTGACAAGATCGGGTTTGACTACTGGCAGGGGCTG
>JAYSQA010000372.1:0-13037 GCA_043721775.1 Rhodobacterales bacterium | reverse complement strand
ATAACCCCGTGCATCCCGTCCAGAAAGAACCGCAAGGTGCAGATCGGGCACGACGCTATCCTCGATAAGAAACGTCACAAGATCGAGAACATGTTCGGTCGATTGACGGATTGGCGCAGAATAGCCACGCGCTTTGAAAGGCGCGCCGACATCTTCCTGTCCGCCTGCGCCCTGGCGGCAATCGTGTTGTTTTGGTTATGAGTCCTGAGCCTTAGAGGCATATGCTGGCAGGTAATATGGGCGCATCCGTCGGATCTGACTTCTTTGGACGAATGGTCCCAGGACAATGCCTCCCGGCCTGTCGTTACTTAGGTTTGCTGAGCATCGACAGCGGTCGGATATCGACCGGTACGGCCAAAAGCCTGTCAAGTTGCGAGAACAGGGGTTGCAGGTGGGGCATTGCAAGGTGGGTGTCCAGTGCGGCGCGGCTGGTCCAGTTTTCATAGAAGACGAAGACGCAAGGGGCGGCGGCATCGACGTGGAAGTCATAGTTGATGCAGCCGGGTTCCGCGCGGGTGGGTGCTACTTGGGCCGAGAGCAGCGCTTGCAGTTCCATACGGGTTTCGGGGCGGGCGGTGACGGTGCCGATGATGGTGTACATGTCAGGCCTTCTTCTGGCTGAGGGCGACGGCAAGGATGATGATGGCACCCCGGGCGATCAGTTGTTGGCTGAATTCCAGCCCCATCAGGATCAGGCCGTTGTTGATCAGGCCGATCATCAGGGCGCCGACGATGGTGCCGACAACGGTTGCCTTGCCGCCGAAGAGGCTGGTGCCACCAAGGACGGCTGCGGCGATGACGGACAACTCGTCACCTTCACCCAACTGGAAGCGGCCAGATTGCAGGCGTCCTGCATAGAGCATTCCGGCCAAAGCAGCAGCAGAGGAGGACAGCACCAGCACCTTGAACTTGATGGCGGCGGTGTCGATGCCGGAATAGCGGGCAGCGGTCTCACCACCTCCGGTCGCCAGAACCCTGCGGCCGAAGCCGGTGCGGCGCAGGACGAAATGGCCGATGGCACCGATGAGCAGCATCCAGAACAAGAGAACCGGGATCGGGCCAATGGAGCCGCCACCGAACGCCCAGGAATATTTCGGTGACAGGATCGGCACGGCGGCGGTGGCGGATATCCACATGGCGACGCCCTTGGCGATGCCCATCATCGCGAGGGTGGTCAAAAAGGACGGGATGCCGACCTTCGTTGTGAGGAACCCGTTGAAGCTGCCAACCGCGATGCCGGTGGCAATCCCGGCCAGCACGCCCGCCACTGGTCCCGCCACGGCGATCGCCATAGCGACGGTCACCGTCGTCAGGCCTGCCACGGCGCCGATTGACAGGTCGATCTCGCCCGAGGCCAGAACAAAGGTCATCGCCACCGCCATCACGGCGATCATCGCAGTCTGGCGGATGATGTTCAAAAGGTTGGTCGGGTTCAGGAAGCCCTTCTGGCTGAGCGTGAGGGCGAAGATCACGAAGATCAGCACGAAGCCGATGTAGATGATGTTCTGCCGCCAGTTGGTGAAAAACCCGCCCATCGGCGAGTGGACTGCATCAGCCATGGGACACCTCCTGTGTCAGTGGGGTCGCGAACGCGAGGGCTTTCTGGATTTCAATCTGCAACTGGCGCTCGGCCGCTTGCAGGCGGTGGCCAAGGTCCGGCTCTGTCAGGTCGTCCAGCGTGGCGCGGTCGATCATCTGATGCGCGCGGCCATCGGCCATGACAAGGATGCGGTCGCAGGCGGTCAGAAGTTCGGACAGTTCAGATGAGATCATCACGATGCCCTTGCCTTGGGCGGCAAGGTCGCGGACAAGCCGGATGATTTCGGATTTTGATCCGATGTCGATGCCTGCTGTGGGTTCATCCAGCACCAGAATGTCAGGGTTGGTGGCCAGCCATTTGCCGATTACCACCTTTTGCTGGTTGCCGCCCGACAGGGTAGATACGGCGTGATCGCGGCTTGCGGTCTTGATCGACAACCGCTTGATCATATCATCGGTAATCTTCTGCGCCTTGGCGCGGTCCACGACGCCCTTTTCGGAAATGCGGTCCAGAACCGCGAGCACCATATTGGTCGTCACGGAATGGGCGGGGATGATGCCTTGGGTTGCCCGTGCTTCGGGGACCAAAGCAACACCTGCGCGAATGGCGTCAGATGGTTTGCGGATGGTGATGGGCTGGCCCTTGATGCGGATTTCGCCTGACACGGCGGGTTCCACGCCGGCGATTACACGGGCCAAGGCGGAACGGCCTGATCCCAGCAGCCCCGCCAGTCCCAGAACCTCGCCCCGGTGCAGGGTGAAGCTTACGTTGTCGGGCTTGTGCGGGCCGGTGAGGTTCTTTACCTCAAGCAAGACCTCACCACGCGAAACGTCGCCTCGGGTCACGTCGGCCAACCCTTTCGAACGTTTGCCGACAATATGTTCGATCATCACGTCGATGGGCAGATCAGAGAGGGGTGCCGTGATCACATGCTTGCCGTCGCGCAGAATCGTGGCGCGGTCGGCGATGCGGGCAATTTCGTCCATGCGGTGCGATACGTAGATAATCGCCACACCTTGAGCCTTCAGCTTGCGCAGAAAACTGAACAGCCGCTCCACATCTGACACGGCAAGTGCGGTGGAGGGTTCATCAAGGATCAGCACTTTGGAGGTCTGGCTGATCGCCTTGGCAATCTCCGTCAGTTGCTTTTGCCCGGCACCAAGGTTGCCCACAATGGCTTTGGGATCAACCTTGACCTCCAGTATGGCGAAGATTTCTGCGGCTTTGCGTTCGGACTCCGCATCGTCGATAAATCCGCGCGTTGTGCGGGCTTCGCGGGTGAGGAAGATGTTCTGCGCCACCGTCAGTGTGGGGATCAGGCTCATCTCCTGAAAGTTCATCGCGATCCCTGCGGCGCGTGACGCCTCGGGCGTATGCATGTTGAGGGGCGTGCCCCCCACCGTAATCGTTCCGGCATCGGGTTTGTGGACGCCGTTCAAGACCTTGAGAATGGTGGACTTTCCCGCCCCGTTGCCGCCCAGAAGGGCGTGAACTTCACCCAGGCGAACCTCGAAATCCACATTGTCCAAGGCTTTGACACCGCCAAAAGCCTTGGAAATCCCCTTCATGACGACAGCAGAGGTCATTTGCCCACGCTCTCCCACAGCCCGGTTTCGCCTGACCGCAGCAGGGCGTCTGCCACCAGTTCGCAAGCAAGCCCGTCGTCGAAATTCGGGCTGGGTTGCTTGCCCGTAGCGATGGCGCTGAAGAAGTCATGGCATTCCACAATCTTCGTCTCCGAATAGCCGATGCCAAGGCCGGGGATCGGCCACAGGCCTTGGCCATAGGGATGGGCCGGGCCAGTATAGACGGTGCGAAAGCCCCGTGCATCTGCCGGATCATCGGCAAACATCACCTGCAACTCGTCCCGGCGTTCGTAGTTGAAGGCGATCGAGCCTTTGGTGCCGTGAATTTCCAGCGTGATGAAGTTGTTGCGGCCCCAGGCGTTGCGGGTCGCCTCAAGCGAACCAATCGCACCGCTTTCAAATTTCAGCATCGAGACGACTTCGTCATCGACATCCACCTCGGCCCGTTCAGCTCCTGCCGATTTCTCGGACGCGCCAAGTTTGTCCACCCCGCCTTGCTGGATAGGCCGGGTCTTTACATAAGTGCGGGTCAAAGCATTTACGGCGGCGATGGGGCCAGCCAGATAGTGCGCCAGATCAACCACATGGGTGCCAATGTCACCAACCGAGCCCGAACCTGCAATCTTCTTCTGAAAGCGCCAGGACAGCGGGCCGTTCTCATCCGCCGACCAGTCTTGCAGATAGGTGCCGCGAAAGTTCAGGATGCGACCGATGCGGCCCTCGTCGATATATTTCTTGGCCAAAGCCACGGCAGGCGTGCGGCGATAATTGAAGGCGACCATGTGGATCACCCCGGCCTGGCGAACTGCCGCCGCCATGGCGCGGGCTTCCTCCACCGTACGGGCCAGAGGCTTTTCGCAGATGATGTGCTTGCCCGCTTTGGCGGCGGCGATGGCAATTTCCGCATGGACGTTGTTGGGTGTGCAGATATCCACCACGTCGATATCGGGCCGGGCAATGACCGCGCGCCAGTCGGACGACGCCTCGTCAAACCCAAAGCGCTGACGAGCCACTTCGGCGGCACCATCGGTCACATCGACCACAACCTTGCGGTGCGGAATCGCGGGCGCTGGCCAGAAGAACATCGGCATCGCGGCATAGGCCATCGCATGGGCCTTACCCATGAACCCGCCGCCAATCATGGCGACGTTCATCACTTTGGTCATCATGTCTCTCCTGAAAAAGAATACGTCTTTGCCGACGTTCCGTGGCAACCAAGGTCGTGGGAACAGGGATGCGCGGGCGGGGAGCAGCCGCCCGCGCTTTGGTCAGTTGACCATCGAGGATTTGACGTTGTCGGTCGCCTCGGTGGAGTAGACCTGCTTCCAGGCGTCCAGCAGGTTGGCGTGTGACACCGGCAGCGCAGGCAGCGCCACAAAGGCCGGTGCCGCTTTGCCCAGCAGGCCGTAGCCCGCCAGCTTCGCCTCAACCACGCCCGCATCGTAGGGGCGTTGCGCGCCAAGACCTTTGACAAAGCCGTTCTGCGCCATCGAGATCGCGACATTCTCGCCCAGATCGCAGGTCGTGATGATCAGATCTTCGCGGCCAGCGTTGCGGGCGGCAGAAATCACACCCTCAGCAGGCACGTCCCAAACCGCCCAGATACCCTGAATTTCCGGGTGAGAGGTCAGCATGGCCCCAGCGGCCTTTTCAGCATCGCCTGAGAAATCCGGGCCGCCGATGCCCTGTTCGTCCACAATCTTGATGTCAGGATAGTCCGTGGTGATCGTGGCTTTGAAGGCGTCATAGCGCTGCTTGGTCACGAAGAAGTCGGCGGCGTGGAACACCAGACCGATATTGCCCTTGCCGTTCAGGGCCTTGGCCATCAGATGAGCCGCAGCCACACCGTTGCCGTAGTTGTCGGCGGAGACGACCGAGACGTAATCCTTGCCCGCCGTCATCCCGGCGGCCACGTTGTCCATGAAGACGATCTTCACGCCAGCATCGGCAACGGCCTTGTAGGCGGCGGCAGTCGCTGTCGGATCGGTCGGGATCGAGATCATGATGCTGGGCTTTTGCGCCATGATTGTCTCAATGTCCGACACCTGCTTTTCAGGTTTGAAGCCCGCATCGGTGACGGCAATCACCTTGATCCCCATGACGGCGAATTGGGTCTGCAAGCCGTTGATCTGTGCCCGGCTCCAGTCGTTTCCACCGTAGTGCATGACGATGGCGGCGGTTGCGTTCATCGCCTTGATCTTGGCCAACTCGTCATCAGTCAGCGTGACGGACGAGGCGGGCGACGGGTCTTCGCCATTCGGGCCCTTGGACAGCACACTGTCGACCAGTTTGGCCAAAGCCTCGTCCGGGCCGGCATAGGCCGGGCGCATCGCGGTCATCAGCGCAAGCAGCGCCGCGCCGCCCAAAAGGCTGCGTCTTGTGATCATAATCTTCCTCCCAGAAGTGGGGTCAAGCCCCGGTTGTCAGTGGGTTTTCAGGTACTGCATACTCAGGCGCGCCCCTTCGGCAGGGTCGGGCCAGGCATCGAGTTCGGTACAGACCCAGCCATCATAGCCTACATCGCGCAAAGCTTGCAGGATGGGCAGGGTCGGCACATCGCCGCGATCGAGCGGCTGAAAGGCAAAGGGCTCACGCTGGAAGCCCTTGAGGTGAACGTAGGAAATCCGGGCAGCATGGTCGCGGATCAGTTGCGCCGGATCGCCCCCGGCCGCCGCGAGATGTGCGGTGTCGGGGACGAAGTCGATGGCGGTCAGATCGAATATCTTGGCCACGCTGGCCGGGCCTTCGACGATGGTGGACAGATGCGGATGATAGTGGGCGCGCAGACCGCGCGCCTCAGCCAGATCCTTCACCCGGTCCAGGGCGGCGGCGAGCTTGTGATAGTCCGCCTCACGGATGCCATCGAAGCGCTTGGCACCGCCGCCCACCACCAGATGCAGCGCACCAAGTTCGGCAGCACGGTCGGCGGCACGGGTCACGCGGGCCAGTTCTTCGGGCAGGATGTCGTCGAAGATGAAATTCCCGCCAGCATATGCCGCCACAAGCTCAAGCCCGGTGCTGGCCAAAAGCTGGCGGAATGCGGCGGCTGAAAATTCCAAAAGATTTCCGTCAAAGAGTTCAACGCCTTGATACCCCGCTGCAGCGATCTCGCTTAACGCGCGGTCCATCTGGCCGAAGGTGCGATAGGCCAATTGGGTGATCGACGTGACCCCCACGGCATCGCCCCCCAGCGGGCCCCAACAATTGGCGTGATACGCCAGTTTCCAGTCCGTCATGTCCCCCCCTGAACTTCGCGGTCGTTCGAACCTTTTCGTCACCGGCATCCTCCAGCCGATGAACACAGCCTTAAGACTGGAATCGCGTCAGGTCAATATATTATGTGCTCAATACCGCCATCTTTTGCAGAATAAATACATAAGTATTCGCTTGATCAGACGAAGGCCCCGATTTATCTAAGAAAAAGGAGGATCAGAGCGGCGATGCAACAAGACCTGACAGCAACGCCCGCCGCAGCGCGTGGCAAAGGACGTCCACGTGTGGCTGAAACGGCTGCGCCCTCGCTGGTCGAACTCCTGAATCTGATTCGCGCCGATGACCCGACGACTCGTCAGGAACTGGAACGCAAAAGCGAGCTTGGCCGTGCGGTCGTGGCAGACCGGCTGAACATGCTGACCGATCTGGGCCTGATCGACGAAAGCGAGCTCGGCACAGCCACCGGTGGCCGCGCACCGCGTCTGGTGCGGCTGGCGGCGCGGCGAGGCCGGGTGCTGGTGGCCACACTGGATCAGACCGCCCTTGGGGTCGGTGTGGCCGATCTGGCAGGAAACCTGCTGACCGAACACCATGAAGAATTCGAACTGACCGCCCCGCCCCAAGCGTTGGCAGAGCGGCTGACAACGCTGCTGCGCTGGTCGCTTGACCGCCAAGCCTCTCCCGCAGGCCCTTGGGGCATCTCGCTTTCCGTGCCCGGCACCGTTCTTGCGACAGCCCCCAGCGCCATTGGCGATTTCCTGACCACTACCCCTCCGGCTGTGCCCGCATGGGAAGGGTTCCCCCTTGTTGAAATGCTGACCCGCAGCTTTGGCGTACCAGTCTGGATGCGATCTTCGGTTGACACCATGACCATGGGCGAACTTCATGCAGGGGCGGGGCAGGGGGTATCCTCCATGCTGTTCGTCAAGGTCGGGCGGCGGATCGGGGCGGGGATCGTGTCGGAAGGGCGCCTTTATCGCGGAGCGCTGGGGGCCACCGGGTTGATCGGCGCGATCCCGGTGAGCGTCGGCGACCGCACCGGCACGCTGGACGCAATGGCCGGTTCAGACATGATATTGCGTGAGGGGCGGTTGGCCGCCGAAACAGGACGCAGTGCATTTCTTGCCGATAGTCTGCGTCGTGGTGGCGAGATAACCGCGATAGACGTGGCGCAGGCCGCTCAGATGGGGGACGATATCTGCGCCGAGATTTTGACCATGTCGGGCCGCCTGATCGGCCAGGTGGTGGCCACGCTGACCAACACACTCAATCCAGAGGTGATCGTCCTGTCCGGATCCATCGTGCAGACCAATGATATCATTTTGGCCGCCGTGCGCGAAGCGGTCTATGGCGCGAGCCACCCGCTGGTGACGCGGGATCTACGGATCATCCGCAGCCAGATGGGCTCGTCCGCCGGGCTGGTCGGTGCGGCACGGGTGGGCGCGGAACTGCTGTTTGCGCCGACCTTCCTCAAGGATTGGGTGATGCAGGGCAGCCCCTTGCTGCATCCAGGCTTTATCGCCTTTCGGGCTGCCATTGACACCGTTCCGCCGCCGGTTTCCAGCCCACCTCCCAGATCCGTTCAACCTCGCATATCCCCCCCACTCATCAGACGAGGTGCGCCATGACAATCTCTGGCCTCGGCCCCCACGGCGAGCGTGCAGCCCCGCCCGAGCGCGTCACCCTGCTGCCCGAGGACCGTGCCGCCGCACAGGCCCGCAGCTTTCGCGTGGCTGTCGTGATGCACACACTGGAAAGCGACTGGGCAAGCCAACAACTGTCGGGAATTGTGGGCACTTTCGGCGATTGTGGCACAGCGGTCACCCATGTCATTGACTGTGCCTTCTCACACTCCGCGCAAGTCGAGGCTCTTGATGAGCTGATTGCGGAAAAGCCGGATGCTGTCATTTCGTTGCCAGTGGCAAATCAAGAGGTGGCCTTCGCGCATGCCCGCTTGGCGGATGCGGGCATAAAGCTGGTGCTCCAGGACAATGCCCCGACCGGGCTGCTGCCGGGGCGTCATTACGGCACGCTGGTATCCGCCGACAATTTCGGCCTTGGCAAGATCGCGGCAGAGGGTCTGTCGGTGCATTTACCGCAGGGGGCCGAGGTGGGGCTTCTTGGCTATGCCGCCGATTTCTTCGCAACCAATGAACGAGAGCTTGCCTTCAACAAATGGATGCGGGCGCATCGCCCCGACGTGACAATCCGGCAAGACAGTTTCGGCCGGATCGAAGAGGCCACCCGCCGGACCGAGGCGCTGCTGGCCGCGCATCCCGATCTGGCCGGGCTTTTCGTGGTCTGGGACACCCCCGCCCTGAAGGCCGCCGAGGTCCTGAAGCGCCAGTCCCGGCAAATTCCCATCGCCACCGTTGATCTGGGCGAAGAAGTCGCCATCGGCCTTGCACAAGGCGCACCTTTTGCTTTGATCGCGGCACAGCAGCCCTATCTGCAGGGCGTCGCCGCAGCGCAGACCACGATCCTGACCCTGCTCGGCCGGCCAACACCGGCCTGGATCGCGCTACCCGGCATCGCCGTGACACGGTTCAATGTGGTGGAAAGCTACCAACGCATCTGGCGCAAGCCTGCGCCACAGTCGGTGCTGCAAGCCGTCGGCCTGATCCGCTGAAGTCGCCCATCTGTTGGATTTGCATTCAGCCTCTTTCGTTTGCCCGCTGTCCGCCGGTTCTGTCGGTCAGGGAGTACCGACGTGCTCGGCCGCCCAAAGCTGGCATCCCGCCCTTTAAGGCGATTTCCCGAATGCAGCCATTGGCGCAACCAAACGACTCCGCGAATGTTTCGCATTCATTACTCCGGCAGGTATCGGTCGGACCACTTCTCTCCTGCCGTGCCAGAGGTGATCATCGTGTTGATCTGCACGTCGGAATAGCCGATCCGGGCAAGGATCTCGCGCGTGTGCCTGCCGTATTTCGGGGCATGTCCGGTCAAATGGATGGTCGCCTGCGACGGGCGCACGGCGTTGGGGGCGACGAGATCGACCCAGCGGCCCATCTCATGCTGATCATGGCGAATGGCGCGGTAGGTGGCCTGCCGGATGTCGATGTTGCCAGCGCTTTCGGCCTGCAAGGCCCGGTCGCGGTTTGTGGCCAGCGAACCGGGGCGGACAACCGAGGATGAGCCATCGGCGAACCGCGCTTCCCAATGGGCGATGGGGCGCAAGGCAAGGCGCTCTGCGGGCTTCTCGGCCAAGGTCGCTTCATCTGCATCGGCCAGTTCCGGCATACCGGCAAGGGCCGCGCCACGTTCCGTGGGGGCGGCAAGGAACATCCAGCCGTTTGCCGCCTTGTAGCACTGGTAGAACGGGCCCCAGCCACGCACCTCGCGGCCCGAGGGTTCGTCAAAGGGGGCGCGGCCTTCGTAGTCGTACGTGAACTGGGCGTGGATCATCTCGCCACAGGCGGCCGGTGCTGCGCGGGCGATGACGCCCTTGCCGGTCAGGCGACGCAGCTCCAGCGCTGCCGCGAGGGCCACACAAGCGCAATAGCCGGTCAGCGCGTCAATCGAACCGAAACGGGCGTGCTCTTCAGGAGTGTCGGCCCCACCGCCAAAACGACCCATCACGCCGGTGGCGGCCTGGGCCAGGTCATCATAGCCCAGATGGTCTGATTTCGGCCCCGGCGCGGGCCGCCAAAGGCATCAAGCTGCACAAGGATCAGGCGCGGGTTCAGCTTGGTCATCTGATCGGCCGACAGGCCCAAGGCATCGCGCTGCGCGTCGGTGCCGTTCATCGTGACGACATCCGCCTCGGCGATCAACCTTGCGAGGGCCTCTTGTCCGGCGGGATCGCGCAGGTTCAACAGCAGGCTTTCCTTGCCACGATGGGCGCGCAGCCCGAACACCACCGCATTCCACGGGTCAACCGAGGGGATGACAGGCTGAAGCGAAGTGACCTTGGCCCCGAACCGCGCCAGAGTGGCACCAATGGTCGGGCCTGCGATCACGTTGGTCAGATCAACAACTCGCAGCCCATCCAGCCATCCGCCAGTGCCGGTGGCCTTGTGGTGCGGGCGAGGCGGTTGGGCCAAGAGGCGGGGCAGATCCGGGCGCATATCGTCCGGCAAAGGCCCTGGCATCTTGTCCATCACGCCCGGATCATCGGCGAGCCAGGCCAAATTGCCGATCTGCCGCATTGCCCCATTACGGGGGTCGTTCACTGTCAGCACCAGTCCCGAGGCCAGGGCATGCGGGTCCAACAGCCATTCCCTTGTGCTGCGTTGCGACGTCGCGGGGGCCTTTGCGGCACCGATCAGCTCCTCCCATTCCCATGACGGACGCGTCAGGAAGGCGGCCTGCGTCGCCTCGGCCACGCGGGCGCGGTCCGCTGGCCCCACTGGATAATTGCGCATCGCTCAAGGCGCCGGCCAGTCGGCCTGATCCAGATAAGCGTCGAAATTCGGCAAATTGGCCGCCAGATCGCCAAGACCAAGCGCCTGCAGCACCCGGCGCGGATGGGTCTTGATCGAACAGGACACCACGTAGCCCCCCCGCCCATCGGCACAGCGATAGGTGCGGTAGAAGGGGTCGGGGAAAGCACCCAACTCCTGATAGGTCAAGTTGTTCGGCAACCCCAGATTGGCGCGGCGCTCCAGTTCCGCCTCACGCGGGGATTTGTAGCGGTCGGGATAATCCTCGATCTGTTCGCAGTTGTAGGCCAGCCCCTCGAACAGGGCCGATGCCAGCGGCACCTCGATATGCTCACCGCCGTTGCGGTCCCGGGCGCTTAACGCGAACAGAACCGACATCGCTCCGAACGCCGCACCATAGGCCGAGGCGAGGCTCAGGGGCGTAAACGACGGGTGATCCCCATCAACTGGCAGTTCAACCCCATATCCGTGAATTGCCCGGTGCGGGCGGCGATCGTCGCCTCCCATGCTGCCAAACCGGACAATTCCGGATCGGTCGGGGCAAAGCCCGGAAGCGACAGCGAGATGATGCCGGGGTGGGCCGCCTGCAACGCCTTGGGCCCAAGGCCAAGACGCTTCATCACGCCGGGGCGGAAGTTGTCAATCACCACGTCGGCACGCACCGCAATGTCGAGAGATGTATGCCGTCCGGCCTCGGACTTCAGGTCCAGTGTCAAGGCCCGCTTGCCGCGCGACAGCATATCGAACGCCGGATCGTGCCAGCGCGGCCTACCGGGTGGGTCGATCCGGATCACATCGGCCCCCATGTCGGCCAGCACCACGCCGACCATTGGCCCTGCAAGGTAGTGGCCGAAATCCAGAACGCGGATATGGGACAAGGGGCGATTGGTCATCGGGCTCTCCGGGCTTGAGGTGACGTCAGACTACGCGTGACATTGCCGCAAAGAATGACGGATACTGCCAAACATGGAACCTATCCTGCCAACTGTCCGTCCTTCGCTAGCGATCAACATCCTGCTGTTCGACGCTTTCCCGAACATGCTGTTGGCCTGTCTCTTGGAACCCCTGCGCGTGGTGCGCGATGATACGGGGGCGCAGTCCACTGGACGATCTTGACGCATGGTGACGCGCCCTTGAAATCCTCCGGCGGGCTGACCATCGCGCCCGATCTGCCGCAAGCCAAGGCCGGACCCTGCGACATTCTGATCCTGATCGGTGGGGATCAGTTCCGCGCTGACGCAACCGACCCGACGATCGGCCACAGCCTGAACCTGACCCGCGGTGCGGGGTGCATCATTGCCGCCGATACCGGCACGTGGCTTCTGGCCGCAGCGGGCCAACTGACCGGCCGTCGCGCCACGCTGCACTGGCAGCTTCTGTCCGAGTTTGCCGAGACTTTCCCCGATGTCACCACCAACGCTGACCGCTTAGTCCGCGACGGTTGATATGTGACCTGCGGCAGCGCTTGACGTGATCCTGGAAGAGATTGCCGCCCGCTTCGGTCCTGCCGCCCGGTTCGATGCCGCCGCCATGTTCCTCAATGACCCGGCCCGCAGCGAAGCCAACCGCGCCCCTTTCGGCGGTGCTTTGGCCCATGGCAATCCAACGGTGCGCAAGATCGTGACCCTGATGGCGGCACATATCGAACAGCCCCTGCCTCTCGACCGGATCGCAGCCGAGACCGGCCCCCCCTGCGCACCATGACGCTGCTTTTCGAGGTTGAACTTGGCCTGCCCCCAGGTCGCTGCTACCAAACCCTCCGCCTCGCCCGGGCGCGCGACCTTGCCCCCGGCCTTCTCTGGGCTGTCATCGCACACGGCCATCCTCCGCCTCGCCCGGGCGCGCGACCTTGCCCCTGACATGTTGCGCCGCTTGAACGCCGCGCAAACCTCCGCCTCGCCCGGGCGCGCGACCTTGCCCTGCATACCAAGCTGCCCCTCGGCCAGATCGTTCTAAGATGCGGCTTCGCCTGCGCCTCCGCCCTGTCGCGCGCCTTTGCCGCCGTGCATGGTCGCAGCTTACGGTCCAAAGTCATAGGCGAAGACCGTTCACCGTGAGCGGAGAAAATCCAGGTTGATGACGCGGCCCGCATCACAATCGCCCGCAACTACACGGCTCACATTTTTGGAAGTGCTGCTTCAGATTGACCTGCCCCCCGGAAACGCCCTCACTTTAATGTAGAGTCTGCCCAACCCTGAAGGAGCAGACGAATGCGCAAGAGCCGTTTCACCGAGACGCAGATTATTGGGATGATCAAGGAGCAGGAAGCCGGGCTGACTGTGGCAGAGGTCTGCCGCAAGCACGGCATCAGCC
>JAYSQA010000371.1:0-6563 GCA_043721775.1 Rhodobacterales bacterium | reverse complement strand
GTGGCGATTGCCACATCCATGTGCATCCTGATCTGGTCCTGGGTGCGCGGCACGCGGCACGTCAAACGCAAGGCGGCGGACTCGGCCATTTCGCTGGTGAAGCTGATCGCCATGCTGGCCAAGTCAAAGCCGATCTCGGTGCCGGGTACAGCCGTGTTTCTGACGCAAGACCCCGAAACCGCGCCCTCAGCACTGCTGCACAACATCAAGCACAACCGGGTGCTGCACAGCCAGAATTTCATCGTGACCGTGATGGTGGCCAACACGCCCACCGTGTCGGACGAAAAGAAGATCACGATGGAGCGGCTGTCGGACCAGTTCATCCGGATCATCATGACCTTCGGCTACATGGAAACGCCCAATGTGCCGAAGGCGCTGTCGCTGGCGCGCAAACGCGGCGAGAAGTTCGACATCATGACCACAAGCTTCTTCCTGAACCGCCGCACCTTCCGGTCAGCCCGCAATCAGGGACTGCCCTTCTGGCAAGAGCGGCTGTTCATCGGCCTGTCAAAATCGGCAGCGGACGCCACGGCCTTCTATTGCCTGCCGTCCAACCGGGTGGTCGAGATGGGCCAGCAGATGGCGATCTGATCTGTCCGAAGGGCGCTCGGCGGACCCGGCTGGGGGTTTCACACCCCCAGACCCCCGTGGGATATTTGTGCAAGTATGAAATGGCAAAGGGCGCAGGGATGGTCCTGCGCCCTTTGGTCTTATGCGGTGGGGTTGTCGCGTTTGTAGATCCAGTCGTGGTCCGGATCATTGGCGAAGCGCCATTTGCGCAAGGGGCCCGCCATGACGTTCAGGTAGTAAAGTTCATAGCCATAAGGCGTGCCGCAGGGGTGGTGGCCTTTGGGAACCAGCGTTACGTCATGGTTCTTGACGGCCATGGTTTCATCCAGAGTGCCGTCCTCGGTATATACGCGCTGGATGGCGAAGCCCTGCGCGGGGTTGAGGCGGTGATAGTAGGTTTCCTCGAGATAGGTCATGCGGGGGAAGTCATCCTCGTCATGGCGGTGGCTGGGGTAGGAAGACCAGTTGCCTTGCGGGGTGAAAACCTCGGTCACCAGAAGGGAGCCCGCCACGTCACGGGCTTCCATCGCGATGTTGTTGACCAGCCGGGTGTTGGCACCGGTCCCGCGTGGAAGCATGAAAATGCCCTCTGGCCCCAGCTTGCGCGCCGGGTAGTTGCCAATGGCGGGGGCGGTGCAGACGGCGAGGGTGCAGGCGGTGCTGGCAACGGCCTGCCATGCCACGCCGCCGGGCAGATACAGGCAATGCGGCGGGGTCTTTTCAAAGACATCCATCCGCTCGCCCATTTCGCCGAAGTCCTGCCCTGCGCCGGTGATCTTTGCCCTACCCTCGACCAGCACAAGGATCACCTCACGGTCGCCAGTGGCTTCGGATGCGATCTCGCCGGGCTGAAGCCGGTACAGGCCGAAGCCGACATAGCCCCAGCCGGCACCCTCGGCGGTGATGTCATGCACCTTGCCTTGGGAGCCATTGGGTTTGCGCAGAAGATCAGCCATCTCTTTCCCTTTCATACTGGGAAAATATCCCGGGGGGTCGGGGGGCTGGCCCCCCGGCTTAGCCTTGGTCGGGGGGGCTGGCCCCCCACTTCAACCTTGGTCCAGGAGGCCAGCCCCCCCGGCCATCGTTCAGTTCACCAACGCCTGTCGTTTTACCGCCGCCTCATAGCCCGCACGCGCGGTCCGCACTTCAGCCCGGACCGAGACTTCCGGCACGGCAACCTCCCACCAGCTGCCGCCTGCCCCGGTTCCCGGCATTGGGTCGGTGTCGATCACGATCACCGTCGGAATCGTCGCCGATTTGGCCGCCTGCATCGCGGCTTCCAGATCGGCAATCGACCCCGCCTTGACCACATTGGCCCCCATCGACCCCGCATGGGCCACAAAGTCGATATTGGCCGTGTTCACGTGATAGCTGTCCGCCAGCAGGTTGTTGAACGGAGCCCCGCCAGTCGCCTTCTGCAACCGGTTGATGCAACCATAGCCCCGGTTGTCGGTCAGCACGACCGTGAAGGGCACCGCCATCATCACCGCCGTCGCCAGTTCCGAGTTCGCCATCATATAGGACCCGTCGCCCACCATGCAGACCACATCCGCCTCTGGCCGCGCCAGTTTCACGCCCATGGCCCCGGCAATCTCGTACCCCATGCACGAAAAGCCGTATTCCATATGATAGCCGCCCACAGCGTTGCGCAGGATGGTGTGCAAAGCGCCGGGCATCGTGCCCGCCGCCGACATCACTACGGAATTCGCCCCGGTGTTGCGCTGCACAGCACCTATCACCTGAACGTCGGTGGGAAGCCCGTTCCCCGTAGGATGGGCTATCAGCCCATCTACCGTCGCATACCAGGCATCGCGTGCCGCAAAGTCGGGGTCGGCAAAGCGCTGACCGCCCAAGGCCGCGCTGATCTTCTCCAACGCCACTTTGGCATCGCAGACCAGCCCGATCGCCCCGCGCTTGGCCGCGTCATAGCCATGCACGTTGATCGACAGGATCTTGCGACCAGGGGCCGAGAACACCGTCCACGACCCGGTGGTGAAATCGGCAAAGCGGGTGCCTATGCCAATCACCAGATCGGTTTCGGCGGCCAACTGGTTGCCGCAACCGGTGCCCGTGACGCCGGGCGTGCCGAAATGCAGCTTTTCATCCCAGTCCACAGCGCCCTTGCCAGCCTGAGTTTCCACCAGCGGAATGTTGTGCTGACGGGCGAAGTCCAGCAATCTAGCCTCGGCGCCCGAGTACAAAACCCCACCGCCCACCACGATCAACGGCTTCTGTGCCGCCTTGATCGCAGCCACCGCGGCCGCCAGTTCGCGGGAATCGGGTTCGGGGCGGGCGATGTACCAGACCTTGGGATCAAAGAATTCCACGGGATAATCATAGGCTTCCGCTTGGGTGTCCTGACAGAAGGCCAGCGTCACCGGGCCGCAGTTGGCCGGGTCGGTCATCACCCGCAGCGCGCGGGGAAGTGCGGTCAGGATATGCTCGGGGCGCGAGATCCGGTCGAAATAGCGGCTGACCGGACGGAAGCAATCGTTGGCCGACACGGTGCCGTCATCGAATTCCTCGACCTGTTGCAGCACCGGGTCGGGGGCGCGGTTGGCAAAGACGTCGCCCGGGATCAGCAGCAGGGGAATGCGGTTGACATGGGCGAGTGCTGCCGCCGTCACCATGTTCAGCGCGCCCGGCCCGATGGACGATGTCACAGCCATCGCGCGGCGGCGTTTCATTGTCTTGGCATAGGCAATGGCGGTGTGGGCCATGGTCTGTTCATTCTGGCCGCGCCACGTCGGCAGGGCCGCACCGATCCCGTGCAGCGCTTCGCCCAGACCTGCCACGTTGCCATGGCCGAAAATGGCCCAGACGCCGTCGATGAAGCGGTCACCCTCTTCGGTCATCTGGACGGACAGGTATTTGACCATCGCTTGTGCGGCGGTAAGGCGGATCGTGCTCATGCTGTCTCTCCCATACCCAGATCCTTCACGGACGCCCGGGCCTCATCCCAATAGCCCACCAGCCGGGCGAAGTTCGCAGCCATCATGGCCACCGCTGTCGCATCATCCAACTTCCCGGCGATCCAGTCGCGGCCGACATCGGCGTGGATCGTGCGGCCCACGGCAAAGCCCTTGACCAGCGGGAAAGGCGCCGCCAAGCGGAACGAGGCGGCCAGCTCTTCCTCGGACTGGCCCAGCCCAAGGATCACGATGCCCTGCACGTAGGGGTCGTTCGCTTCGATGGCGGCACAGGTTGCGGCCCAGGCTTCGGACGTCTGCATCGGCTCCAGCTTCCACCAATCGGGGAACACGCCGATATCATACCAGCGCTGGATCAATTTGGCATTGGTCAGATCATCAACCGGGCCGACTTTGGAGGGAATAAGTTCCAGCAGCATTTCCAGCCGGTTGCGGCGGCAGGCTGCGAACAGGCGGGTGACGGTGTCTTCTTGCGCAGCCCGCATTTCGTCGCTGTCGTCGGGGTGGCAGAAGCACAGAACCTTCACCACATGCTCCAGCGGCCATTCTGACAGGCCGCCGAAATCGGGGCCAATCTCGGGCTCCAGCATCAAGGGGCGAGAGGTGGGCCATTCCACCGGACGACCAATCCACAGGCCCTGCCCTGCCGCCCGGTACAAGGCGGTACGGCCCAAACGGCTGTCACACAGCAGGCCGAAGCCTTCGCGGCCTTGCGCGACCTGCATCGTCGCATCAACGCAAAGTTCCTTGAAGGCTGCGATATTTTCCGAAGTTGCGCCCGGAATGTCTTCCATCTGGATGCGGTGATCATAAGCAAAGGCCTTGACCTCGGCCCATTGCTTGCGGCGGTTGGTGGACCAGTGGACCTGCTCCAAGGCAATATCCTTGCGAAGAGCCTTGTTCACGATGCCGCGTTTCAGGAAAAACTGCAATTCGGTCCAGCTTGGATAAGCCGGGGTGCAGCCGTGGCGCGACACCGCGAAGGCCCCGCAAACATTGGCATATTTCAGCGCGGTGGGCCAAGGCTCATCATCCAGCCAGCCCTTGATCAGGCCCGACATGAAGCCGTCACCGGCGCCCAGCACGTTGAACACCTCAATCGGGAAGCCGGGACCGGTCTGGCCATCGTCAAGGCTGTCGGGCACGTCGCCGGTGAAGGCCACAGCGCCCATCGGGCCACGCTTGCAGACCAGCGTGGCGTTCGAGACGGCACGCACGGCGCGCAGGGCGGCAATGGTATCGGTGGTGCCGCCTGCGATGTGGAATTCCTCTTCGGTGCCGACGATCAGGTCGAAGAAATGCAAGCTGGCCTGCAACTTGGCCGTGACCGCCGCACTTTCAATGAAGCGGCTTTCGCCGTCGCCGTGTCCCGCCAGACCCCAAAGGTTGGGGCGATAGTCGATGTCCAGCGCTGTCCGCGCCCCGTGTTTGCGGGCCAGCGTCAGGGCCTTCAGCACCGCCGCCTCTGTCCTTGGGTGCGACAGGTGGGTGCCGGTCGCCACGACAGACCGGCTGTCCGCGATGAACCCCTCGTCAATGTCGTCTTCACACAAGGCCATGTCGGCGCAGTTTTCCCGGTAGAAGATCAGCGGAAATTGCTTTTCGTCGCGAATTCCCAGCAAAACCAAGGCGGTCAGACGTTCCGGATCGGTCTTGACCCCGCGCACATCGACGCCTTCCTTGACCAGTTCCTCGCGGATGAAGCGGCCCATGTGTTCGTTGCCGACCCGGGTGATCAGCGCCGATTTCAGCCCCAGACGGGCGGTGCCAGTGGCCATGTTGGTGGGCGATCCGCCGACATACTTCTGAAAAGAGGCCATATCCTCCAGCCGCCCCCCGACTTGCGCGCCGTAAAGGTCGACGGAAGAGCGGCCGATGGTGATGACGTCCAGGGTTTTCATGCAAAAGCCTCCCAAATCCGTGCAGGGGCAAGACTCACGGCCGCGCTGCAATTTTGGAATATTTATTCCATTTTTCGCCGAAGGCAAAGTACTTTCTTCACACCATCAGCCGCCGCGTGCTGATCCTACCGCTACGGCAAGGGCGATGGCCATGGCGATGGTAGCGGAAAGCGAGCGGAAGGCACCAAAATCAACCTCGGGCACGGTGAGGGTCGCGTCGGAAAACCGAACGAGGGGCGAGGTCATCCGGTCTGTCAGGGCCACCACGGGCAACCCGCGCGCCTTGGCGTCTTGCGCCAGGGCGAGGGTTTCCTCGGAATAGGGAGCGAAGGTGATAGCCAGAACGGCATCGCCGGGGCGCAGGGCAAAGCGGTGGTCCAGCTTGCCCACGCCGTCATGCAGCATGGCGGGGACTGACATTTTTTCAAACACATAAGCCAGATAGCTGGCGACCGGAAAGGCACGGCGGAAGCCCACGATGTGCACGGTCTGCGCCGCCGCCAGCACGCCGACACAGTGGCCAAGGGCGGCCTCGTCGGCGGATTTCGCCAAGGCCTCCAAGGACAAGCGGCCCGCTTCGATAAACTCGGCCAAAAGGGCGGAAGGGCTGCCCGCGCCACCCTCTTTCAAGTTCTTCAAGCGGGTGGTGTAGTCGGGCCAGCCGGGGGTATACGCCTCACGAAACAGGCGCTGCATTTCGGAAAAGCCGGAAAAGCCAAGGATCTGGCAGAACCGCATCAGGGCCGAGGGCGGCACGTCGGCCCCTGCCGCCAGTTCGGCCACGGTCGACACGGCAATCCGGTCGGTGTTGGCGGCGATATAGTCGGCGCATTGGCGCAAACGGCGCGGCAGGTCATCCAGCACATCGGCCAACCGGGCGCGAAACTCTTCAACCGACGCCGGGGCCGCAGGAGCCAGATCGTCAGAGTTCAGGGTATGGGTATGGGTGGCGCTGGTCTGGTCCATGGTCTTCCCGGTCAGGTTTGGCTGACGCTAACAGTGTGGAACGAATATTCCAACCATAAATGAAACGCTACCGGTCTTACCCGCGTCTTCCTTGTGTGTGTCACATCCCGGAAGGTGATATGGCTGTTTCCTGAACAATTCCGGCTTCAGTTTGTGCCAGTCCTTCATCGCCTGCAAGGGTGTCTTGCTGCCCAGG
>JAYSQA010000370.1:0-5152 GCA_043721775.1 Rhodobacterales bacterium | reverse complement strand
AACAGCGCGCGAAGGGCACCGATGCCCAACTGCGACTGAGCCAGATCATGGACGGGGATCACGAAGAGGTTGTGGGGGTCGATTTCCCCTACTTTGGCGGGGTCGCGACGGGCGATTTCGTGAAATGCGACCACCCGGAGGTGCTGACGCGCAATATCCCGGCCCGCCGCGTTACCCTTGCCGACGGTTCGCAGGCGCTGGTCGCCACGGTCTTTGACCTGTTCTGCGCCAACTACGGTCTCGACCGGGGCCTTGGCGGCAAATGGGTGTCGAAGGATTTCAACGACGACAGCCCCTATACCCCCGCCTGGGCCGAAAAGATCACCGGCGTTGACCGGGAAAAGATCATTGCCGTGGCACGGGAATTCGCGGGCAACGCCGAAAAGACCCATGGTAAATCCATGGTCATCCTCGGGGCCGGTCTGAACCACTGGTACCATATGGACATGAACTATCGCGGCATCATCAACATGCTGGTGATGTGCGGCTGCATCGGTCAGGAAGGCGGCGGCTGGTCGCATTATGTGGGTCAGGAGAAACTCCGCCCGCAGACCGGCTGGGCACCCTTGGCCTTCGCACTGGACTGGAACCGCCCGCCGCGGCAGATGAACTCGACGAGCGCCTGGTATGCCCATACTGACCAGTGGCGCTATGAGACGTTGCGCGCAGACGAAATCCTGTCACCGACAGCGCCCAAGGGTGACTGGGACATTTCCCTGATCGACTACAACATCCGGGCCGAGCGGATGGGCTGGCTGCCGTCAGCGCCACAGTTGAAAACCAATCCGCTGGAGGTGTCGAAGGCAGCAAAGGCGGCGGGCAAGGCCATTCCGGCCTATGTGGCGGAACAGCTGAAATCCGGCGCGCTGCAAATGTCCTGCGAAGACCCGGATGCACCGGAAAACTGGCCGCGCAACCTGTTCGTCTGGCGGTCGAACCTGCTGGGGTCGTCCGGCAAGGGGCATGAATATTTCCTCAAGCACCTGCTCGGCACCGATCACGGCGTGATGGGCAAGGATCTGGGCGAAGAAGGCGGCGTTATGCCGAAGGAGGCCGTCTGGCATGACGAGGCGCCGAAGGGCAAGCTTGACCTTCTGGTGACCATCGACTTTCGGATGTCCACAACCTGCGTCTATTCCGACATCGTGCTGCCGACAGCCAGCTGGTACGAAAAGGACGATCTGAACACGTCCGACATGCACCCGTTCATCCACCCGCTGCAGGCGGCGGTGGACCCTGCCTATGAGAGCAAATCCGACTGGGAAATCTTCAAGTCGATTGCGCGGAAGTTCAGCGAAGTGGCCCCCGAGGTGCTGGGGGTCGAGACCGACATCGTCCAGCTTCCGCTGCTGCACGACACCCCCGGCGAACTTGCGCAGGCGCATGTGCGCGATTGGAAGAAGGGGGAATGTGACCTGATCCCCGGCAAGACCGCGCCGAACTATATCGCGGTCGAACGGGACTATCCCAACCTTTACAAGAAGTTCACCTCGGTTGGGCCGCTGTTGGAGAAACTTGGCAACGGCGGCAAGGGGATCAACTGGGATACCAAGGTTGAGGTCGGGCATCTGCGCGATCTGAACGGTGTGGTGCTGGACGCGGGCGTATCGCACGGGTTGGCCAAGCTGGATACCGCCATCCAGGCAGCCGAGATGATCCTGATGCTGGCGCCCGAAACCAACGGCGAAGTGGCCGTCAAGGCATGGCATGAACTGGAAAAACCAACCGGCCGCCACCATGCCCATCTGGCCGAAGGCGCGCATCACACCAAGATCCGCTTCCGCGATATCGCCGCCCAACCGCGCAAGATCATTTCCTCGCCCACCTGGTCGGGGATTGAGTCCGAAACGGTCTGCTACAACGCGGGCTATACCAACGTGCATGAATTGATCCCGTGGCGGACCCTCACAGGTCGTCAGCAGCTGTATCAGGATCACCTGTGGATGCGGGCCTTTGGCGAAGGTTTCGTCAGCTACCGCCCGCCGGTGGACCTGAAGACCATCACCAAGGCCGTCAACAATGACGCGGCCGAGGGCAACCCGCATGTCGTGTTGAACTTCATCACACCGCACCAGAAATGGGGCATCCACAGCACCTATACAGACAACCTGCTGATGCTGACGCTGAACCGGGGCGGACCAGTCGTCTGGATGTCCGAGGTGGACGCCAAGAAGGCCGGGCTGGTCGATAACGACTGGGTCGAAGCCTACAACATCAACGGTGCGCTGACGGCGCGGGTGGTGGTGAGCCAGCGGATCAAGCAGGGCACACTGTTCATGTATCACGCACAGGAAAAGATCGTGAACACGCCCGGATCGGAAAAGACCGGCCATCGCGGTGGCATCCACAACTCGGTGACCCGCACCACGCTGAAACCCACGCACATGATCGGCGGCTATGCGCAATTGTCCTACGGCTTCAACTACTACGGCACCGTGGGTAGCAACCGTGACGAGTTTGTCATCGTGCGGAAAATGAAAAAGGTTGACTGGCTGGACACGCCCGCAACCCGGAAAGTGGAGGCTGCGGAATGAAAGTGCGTGCGCAAATCGGCAAGGTTCTGAACCTTGATAAATGCATCGGGTGTCATACCTGTTCCGTCACCTGCAAGAATGTGTGGACCAGCCGCGAAGGCGTTGAATATGCCTGGTTCAACAATGTCGAGACCAAGCCCGGCACTGGTTATCCGACCGATTGGGAAAACCAGAAACGCTGGAACGGCGGCTGGGCGCGGTCGAAATCGGGCAAGCTGCATCCCAAGCAGGGGTCTAAATGGCGGATCTTGGCGAACATCTTCGCCAACCCCGACATGCCGGAAATCGACGACTACTATGAGCCCTTCGATTTCGACTATGACCACCTGAAATCCGCGCCCGACATGAACGCCTTTCCCACCGCGCGCCCGCGGTCCAAGATCACCGGCGAGCGGATGGAAAAGATCGAAAAAGGGCCAAACTGGGAGGAAATCCTCGGCGGCGAATTCTCGAAGCGGTCCAAGGACTACAACTTTGAAAACATTCAGAAGCAGATTTACGGAGAGTATGAGAATACCTTCATGATGTATCTGCCGCGCCTGTGCGAGCATTGCCTGAACCCGACCTGCTCTGCCTCTTGCCCATCCGGCGCGATCTACAAGCGCGAGGAGGACGGCATCGTCCTGATCGATCAGGAAAAATGCCGGGGCTGGCGGATGTGCATTTCCGGCTGCCCCTACAAGAAGGTCTATTACAACTGGGATACCGGCAAATCGGAAAAATGCACCTTCTGCTATCCGCGCATTGAATCCGGCCAGCCGACGGTCTGTTCGGAAACCTGCGTCGGGCGCATCCGCTATCTGGGGGTCATCCTTTATGACGCCGACAAGATCGAGGCGGCGGCGAGTGCCGAGCGCGAGACCGACCTTTACGGCGCGCAGCTTGACGTGTTCCTTGACCCGAACGACGCGCAAGTGATCGCCGCCGCCCGCCGCGATGGCGTGCCGGAAGACTGGATCGAAAGCGCCAAGATCAGCCCGATCTGGAAGATGGCGATGGAATGGAAGGTCGCCTTCCCGCTGCATCCCGAATACCGGACCCTGCCGATGGTCTGGTACATCCCGCCGCTGTCGCCGATCCAGAACGCGGCGCAGGCCGGGCAAATCGCGATGAGCGACCAGATGCCCGACGTGCGGTCCCTGCGCATTCCGGTCAAATATCTCGCCAACATGCTGACGGCGGGGGATGAGGAACCCATCGTCCACGCGCTGGAACGGATGTCGGCGATGCGCCTCTACATGCGCGCGCTGACGGTGGACGGCGTGCGGGATGAGGGCATCGCGGCCCGTGTCGGCATGTCTGGTCGGATGATCGAGGACATGTACAAGATCATGGCCATCGCGGATTACGAGGATCGTTTCGCGATCCCCTCCGCGCACCGCGAACAGAACGAAGCCGGGGCCGACATTCGTGGCGGCTGCGGGTTCACCGATGGCAACGGCTGTTCCAGCGGCGACACCGGCAAGACCACCATGTTCGGCGGCAAGAAAAAGTCCTTTGCCCTTCCTCTGGAGTCATTCTGATGATGGATCGCACCCTCAAGGCGCTGTCGCTGGTGCTCAGCTATCCGACGGCGGAATTGCAAGCGGCGATGCCTGCCATTGGGGCCGTCTTCGCCGCTGATCCGCGCATTTCCCCGCAAATGCGGGCCGCGCTTGCGGCGTTGACTGACAGGCTGGGGCAGGGCGACCTGTTCGATGTTCAGGAAAGCTATGTCATGCTGTTCGATCGGTCCCGCACGCTGTCGCTGAACCTGTTCGAGCATGTTCATGGCGAGAGCCGGGACCGGGGTGGCGCGATGGTCAGCCTGATCGAGACCTACCGGGCGGCGGGGTTCGAGCCTGCTACCACGGAACTGCCCGACCATTTGCCGGTGTTGCTGGAATTCCTGTCGACGCGTCCCTCGCTCGAAGCACAGGAAACCTTGGCGGACGCGGCCCATATCTTTGACGCGCTTGCCACCCGTCTGGTGCGGCGCGAAAGCAGATATGACGCCGCGTTCGCCGCTCTTTCCCAGCTTGCAGGCGCGCAGGCCGATGTCCAAGCCTTGGCCGGCATGCTGGCACAGCCCGACGATGACCCGACCGATCTGACCGCGCTGGACGCGGTCTGGGAAGAAACCGAGGTCACCTTCGGCCCCGATCCAGCCGCCGGATGCCCGCAGGTTCGCGACCTGCTGGCCCAAATGACAATCCCTATGGACAAACCAGCCCCCACCCCCCTGAACAGGAGCGCATGACATGTTCGAAGGTTTCGATATCAACTTTGTCATCTTCGGGGTCATGCCCTATGTCGCGCTGACGGTGTTCCTTGTGGGCTCCATCGCGCGCTATGAACGCGACCCTTTCACCTGGAAAAGCTCGTCCAGCCAGCTTTTGCGCCGCAAACAGCTGATCTGGGGCTCGATCCTGTTTCACGTCGGCATCATCGTCGTGTTCTTCGGCCACCTTGTCGGGCTGTTCACGCCGGTCTGGGTGCTGGATGCTCTGGGTGTTCCCTATGGGCTGAAGCAATGGATGGCGGTTCTGATCGGTGGTCCGGCCGGTTTGGCCGCATTGATCGGCGGGACCATGCTGCTGCATCGGCGGCTGACCGACGCGCGGATCAGAGCCACCTCC
>JAYSQA010000369.1:0-15261 GCA_043721775.1 Rhodobacterales bacterium | reverse complement strand
CACCAGCGAAATGGCCGAGTCCGCCGCCTTGCGTTTGACGTGCCGCGTGCCGCGCACCCAGGACCAGATCAGGATGCACATGGATGTGGCAATCGCCACCGGCACATAGCCCCCGTCGTGCAGCTTCATCAGGTTGGCAGCCAGGAACATCAGCTCCACGGCCATAATGGGGGCAATGATCCCCACGACCACCGGCAGCGGCCATTTCCACGCCCGGCTGAACAGCACAAAGCTCAGGATCGAGGTGATCACCATATCCCCGCTCACCGCGATGCCATAGGCCGAGGCGAGCCTTGTGGACGACCCGAAGGCAATCACCAGACATATCACCGCCGTCAGCAGAATCATGTTCACGCGCGGCATGTAAATCTGGCCGTGCTGGGTTTCCGAGGTGTGGCGAATCTCCAGCCTCGGCAGCAGGCCCATCTGCACGGCCTGTTGCATCATCGAGAACGCGCCCGAGATCACCGCCTGCGAGGCGATGACGGTCGCTGCGGTGGCCAGCACGACCAAGGGCAGCAGCAGGCTCGGCGGCGCCATCAGGAAGAAGGGGTCTGTCACCGACTCGGGGTGGTTGAGCACGAACGCGCCTTGGCCAAGGTAACTGATCGCGAGGGCTGGAAACACCAGAATGGTCCAGGCAATGCGGATCGGGCGGCGACCGAAGTGGCCCATGTCGGCATAAAGCGCCTCGCCGCCCGTGACAGCCAGAAAGACCGAGCCGAGGACAAGAAAGGACCCGAGGCCGTGATGGGCCAGAAACTTCAGCGCGTGCAGGGGGTTCAGCGCGGCAAGAATTTCGGAATTGTCGCCAAGGTGGTACAGGCCAAGGCCCGCCATGGTCAGGAACCAGATCACCATGATCGGCCCGAACAGGACAGCCACCCGCTCTGTCCCCTGCGCCTGAAACAGGAACAGGCCGATGATGATGCCAAGCGTTGCGGGCACCACATAGGGGGCAAAGCCGGGGGCCACGATGGCCATGCCTTCTACCGCAGACAAAACTGACATGGCCGGGGTAATCATGGCATCGCCGAAAAACAGCGAAATCCCCACCACTCCAATGGCAATAAGCCAGCCCGGACGCCGTTTCAACGCCTGTTGTACGAGGGCCACCAGCGACAGCGTACCACCCTCGCCCCGGTTGTCGGCCCGCATGACCAAGAGGACGTATTTCACGGTAACGATCAGAACCAGAGTCCAAAGCAGCAGCGAGACGATGCCCACCACCTCTTGCCCGTCCTTGCCATCCCACCCTGCGCCATGCAGCGATTCCCGCAAGGCATAAAGCGGGCTGGTGCCGATGTCGCCATAGACGACACCAATGCTGCCCAGCACAAGTTTCCACAGATTCTCAGGCTGAGCATGAGAATTCGCAGAAGCGGGTGACGCGGTGGACTTAGGTTCGGCGGTTGTCGCAGACGGTTCGTCGGAGTTTCTGTTTTCGTTCATGACCTGTGGCCGTGCACCCATTTTGACGGCTAGGTACACCGACAAATCCGCCACGTCCAGCAATGCTATTCAAGCCCCTTGGGTCGGACACCAATTTGCCCCATTCAAACCGGATGCAGCATCCGACGGAACAGATGTTCCAGAAACGGCCCGGCTTCGGCATAAGGATCATGGCCGGGGCCAAGCACGGTGCGGACCTGCACATCAAAGTCAGCATAGTGCTGGGTCAGCGACCAGATGGAAAACACCAGATGCACCGGATTGACCCGTGCAATGCGGCCTTCCGCCATCCAGCGCGTCAAAACGACGGCTTTTTCGTCAACCAGCGTTTTCAGCGGGCCTGCGATATCGGCCATCAGGCGGGGGGCGCCTTGCAGGATCTCGTTGGCGAAAAGGCGGCTTTCGCGGGGAAAATCGCGCGACAATTCCAGCTTGCGCCGCACATAGGACAACACCTCTTCGATCGGGTCGCCGTCGGGGTTCATATGGGCCAAAGGGTCCAGCCAAGTCTGCAACAAATGCTCCAAGAGGGCCAGATAGACCGAATCCTTGGACGGAAAGTAATACAGCAGATTCGGTTTCGACAGCCCGGCCTTCTCGGCAATCTGATCCAGCGTGGCACCGCGAAAGCCGTTGGCCGAAAACACCTCCAGCCCGGCCTCAAGTATGGCGCGAGAGTTGCGAACCTGAATGCGGGTCTTGGGTTTCAGCATCGGGTTCCCTTCCACGCGGCGTGCGTGCCCCAAGCTTTCGCAAAATCATGCCAGATGCAAATGGCAATGTGACAGGCCCACCCCTAAGCTGCCATGACACTGCCCTGCCAGACAGAAAGCCAAACCCCATGCGCCCGACCTGCACCGCCACCACACTTGTTCAGGATGACCGCGTCATCGTCACCCGCTTTGACTTTGCGCCGGGGGATCAGACCGGCTGGCACCGGCACGGCCATGATTATGTCATCACCGCCCTGACCGACTGCCCCATGCTGATCGAAGAGCCCGGCGGCGGTCAGCGCCGGGTTCTGGTGCCCGCAGGCACCGCCTACCGCCGCACCGAAGGGGTCGAACACAACGTCATCAACGACGGCACCAGCGCGATGAGCTTTGTCGAAGTTGAACTGAAATGACTACTGCCGCACGAATCGCAGCGAGGGTGCGCCTGCCCGCTGCGCCAGCTTTGCAAACAGCGCCAACGGCGGCGTATCACTTGGCCGCAAGCTGCACGCGTCGTTGAGAAACATCACCAGATCATTGGTCTTGAGGCTGGTTTTCAAAGCGGCACAGTCCAGCGGGCTGACCAGCAGGGTTTTGCCATCCCATGTGGCCACCGCATAATCCGCCTCGCCCCCCGCCACCGCTTCCACCACGTAACGCTGCGGACCCAGCGGGATGAAGTAGTAGCGGTCCGCCTTGGTCAGATCGTCCGGGGTCACGGCGTCGGGCACGATGTAATGGCGCCCCTCGGGTCTGGCGTGCAGGTCGGGGTCATCAGTGGCAAGCCACACACCCTTGTCATAAGCGCTGTAGGCAAAGGTCAGCGCGTGATGACCCAAGGCCTGCACCGCCTGAGCGTCGCCAAAGGTCGGCGTTTTGGAATGAAGAACGCAGCCAGACACCAGCATTGTCGCCAGCAACAGCAGAACACGCATCGCAATCTCTCCGTGCTGGGTCAGCCGATCAGGGCCCTGATCGCTTCAATCACCAACCGATGATCCTCGACCTGCGGCAGGCCTGATACCGTCGCAATCGCGACGGTTCCGGCCCCGGCCACCCGCAAGGGCACCGCCCCTCCACTGTCGGCAAAGTCGGCCTCGGGCAGGCCATCGGTCGCAAGGGTCCGGCCACGTTCGGCCATTTTCATCGCAACGATCAGCGAGGCGCGGTCCATCATCAGCGCCAAATTGGACTTCCTGCGCGCCCAATTGTCATTGTTGGCTGCCGACCCCGGCAAGGCCGCATGAAAATAGGTCCGGTTGGCGCTGCGGATGTTGATGACCACGGCCAGGCTGCGGTCTTGGGCCAGGCTGACCAAAGCAGCGCCCAACTGGCAGGCCACGGTCTCGTCAAAGTGGCTCAGGATCAGGCTGGCTTCTTCGGCTTCCAGTTCGGGCAGGGTCGGGTCGGTCATGGTGCGGTCTTTCTTGTGACGGTCAGGCAGAGCCGCTACCCTAGGCCGCGCCTGCGCCTTTGGGAATGGCTTGTTCAAGGTTGCCAGTTCCAAAGCCGCTAAATCGCGCCGATGCCGCGCAGGATCATGGTCTTGACGCTGCCGGTGGCCCTTTTCCAATCGTCATCGGTCAAAGGTCTGCTGTTCAGCGTTGCGATCTGATGACCGAAGTCGGCGTAGTGCTGGGTCGCAGCCCACAGCATGTACAAAAGGTGCTCTGGGTCAATCCGCGCCATCTTGCCTTCGGCTATCCAGCGTTCAATCAGCTTGACCCGCCCGGCTGTCCAGTCGCGCAGCGTCGTCTCCAGATAATCCTGAATGACCGGCGCGCCGTGCATCACCTCATAGGCCCAGACCTTGGACCCGTCGGGATGCTGGCGCGAGATTTCCATCTTGGCCTCGATATAGGCGCCGATGCCTTCGATGGGGCCGGGGGCATTGTCCATGCTGTCAGCGGCATGCAGCCAGATTTCAAAGATATCCCGCACAACCCGGCGATACAGATCTTCTTTGGTGGCAAAATAGTAGTGCAGGTTGGCTTTCGGCAGACCCGCCAGATCGGCAATCAACTGCATGGTGGCCCCGCCAAAGCCCGCTTCGGCAAACACCTTCTCGGCGGCCTGCAAGATCAGCGCTTCGTTCTGCTGCCGGATTTCATTGCGTCGCAGGGGGCGGGGGAGTTCGGTCATGCGTTTGTTTCAGAATTTTCTTGACCGGTTGGTCAGGCTGTGGTGCGTTCGTTCTGACCATACGGTCAGGAAAAGATTCGCTGCAAGGGGCATCAAGATCCGGGCAGCTATGGGAGATGACCATGCCCGCACGCAAGACGCCCGCACCGGGTGAAAACCTGCGCATCAATTCAGCACGCCTGTGGGACAGTCTGGAAGCAATGGCCAGGATCGGGCCGGGGGTTGCAGGCGGCAACAACCGCCAGGCCCTGACCGATGCCGACAGCGAAGGCCGCCACCTGTTTGCGCGCTGGTGCAGGGATGCTGGCATGACGATGGGCCTGGACACCATGGGCAACATGTTCGCCACCCGCGCCGGTGAGGATCCTGCGGCGTTGCCGGTCTACATGGGCTCACATCTGGACACGCAACCCACCGGCGGCAAGTATGACGGCGTTTTGGGGGTCCTGGGCGCGTTGGAGGTGATCCGTTCGATCAATGATATGGGGATCAAGACCAGGCATCCCATCGTTGTGACCAATTGGACGAACGAGGAAGGGGCACGTTTTGCCCCCGCCATGCTGGCCTCCGGCGTCTTCGCCGGATTGCATACCGAGGAATATGCCAAGGGTCGCCGCGACTTGGACGGTTTGGTGTTCGGTGAGGAACTGGTCCGCATCGGCTGGGTCGGCGATGAGGCGGTCGGCGCCCGCAAGATGCACGCCATGTTCGAGCTGCACATCGAACAGGGGCCGATTTTGGAGGCCGAGGGTAAGACCATCGGCGTCGTCACCCATGGCCAAGGCCTTTGGTGGCTGGAAATCACCCTGACCGGCAGGGACGCCCACACCGGATCGACGCCGATGAACCTGCGCGCGAATGCCGGACTTGGCATGGCGCGGATCACCGAACGCGTCCACCAGATCGCCATGTCGCACCAACCGAATGCCGTGGGGGCGGTGGGTCAGGTCAAGGTTTTTCCGAATAGCCGCAACGTGATCCCGGGCAAGGTGGTGTTCACCGTCGACATCCGCTCCCCCGAGCAAACCAAGCTGGACCTGATGAAAGGCGAGGTGATCCGCGCCGCCCATGCCGTAGCCGCCGAGCTGGGCCTTGGCATCGTCATCGAGGAAGTCGGCCACTTCGACCCCGTCACCTTCGACCCCGCCTTGGTGAAGATCGTCCGCCAAGCGGCGGAAAAGCTGGGCTTTTCCCACCGAGATATCGTCAGCGGCGCCGGTCACGACGCCTGCTGGATCAACCGCGTGGCCCCGACCGTGATGGTCATGTGCCCCTGCGCCGGCGGCCTGAGCCACAACGAGGCGGAGGAGATTTCGCCGGAATGGGCGGCCGCCGGGACGGACGTGCTGCTGCACGCCGTGCTGGAAGTGGCGGAGGTGGTGGGGTGATTACTTCTTCTTGTGATCAACTGGTTTTGGCTGATGAACGACTTTCGGCTCTTCGCGTGGTTTCTTGTTTAAGTTCAATTCGATACGCGTCAGTGGCTGTTGACGAGGTATCGGAGCAGCCTCAATGGGCTTTTTCGAACCGTCGCTACCGTCAGAATTGTTGGTCATGACTCAGTCCACCGAAAATCAAATCAAGCTTGTCAAGCTAGCGTATAGCCGCTCGTCTGCTACTCTACAAGCGCAGGCGACGATAGCCTCGGCCTCCGACCAAAGAGCTCTAGTGTTTTCAACGCTTTCCGTTGCAGCCGCCGCACTTGTCTTTGGTGCGCTAAGCCAACCAACTGGGTCTTTTGCCGCGATCGGCGCGGCTGTTTTATTTTGCTTTGCGGCGCTGTTATCGGCTGTCTCAGCCATGCCGGGCAAGCTGCATGGATTCACTTCAAAATACTCGGAGCTACGTGATGCCGTCGAGCGGGATTTGAATATCGAGAGCGTCCTTGTCGGTCTTTGTTCAAATAATGACGAGTATCTGGAAAAGAACGAGCAGGAAGCTGTTTGGCGGGCTCACTGTTACCGCTTTGCCGTGTTCGTGTTTCTGATTGGTGTTTCTTGGTCGCTTATAAGTTTCACTCTTGTCCACACTGGGAGTCCAAAATGACCACCATCATCAAGAACGGCACCATCGTCACCGCTGACCTGACGTACAACGCTGATGTCCGCATCGAGAGCGGCATCATTACCGAGATTGGTCAAGGGCTTGCGGGCGGGACGGAGCTGGATGCCACGGGGTGCTATGTCATGCCCGGCGGGATTGATCCACATACCCATCTGGAAATGCCGTTCATGGGCACCTACTCCACCGACGATTTCGAATCCGGCACGCGGGCAGCGCTGAGCGGTGGCACCACGATGGTGGTCGATTTCGTCCTGCCCGGTCAGGGTCAGGGCCTGATGGATGCGGCGCAGATGTGGCACAACAAGTCTGGGCGGGCCTCTTGCGACTATTCCTTCCACATGGCGGTGACCTGGTGGGGGCAAAAGGTCTGGGAGGATATGGAGCTTTCGGTCAAGGCCGGCATGACCTCGTTCAAGCATTTCATGGCCTACAAGGGCGCCTTGATGGTCAACGATGATGAAATGTATCAATCTTTCAAACGGGTTGGCGATCTGGGCGGGCTTGCCATGGTCCATGCAGAGAACGGCGATGTGGTGGCCGAACTGACCGCCAAACTGCTGGCCGAGGGCAATACCGGCCCCGAAGCCCACGCCTACTCCCGCCCGCCGCAGGTGGAAGGCGAGGCGACCAACCGCGCCATCATGATCGCCGACATGGCAGGGGTGCCGCTATATGTAGTGCATACCTCTTGTGAGGATGCCCACGAAGCCATCCGCCGCGCCCGGATGCAGGGCAAGCGCGTCTGGGGCGAGCCTTTGATCCAGCACCTGACGCTGGATGAAAGTGAATACCAGAACCCCGATTGGGACCATGCGGCGCGGCGTGTCATGTCGCCGCCGTTCCGCGCCAAGCTGCATCAGGACAGCCTTTGGGCAGGTTTGCAATCGGGTAGCCTTTCGGTTGTGGCGACGGACCATTGCGCCTTTACCACGGCGCAGAAGCGGTTCGGCCTTGGCAACTTCTCCAAAATCCCTAATGGGACCGGTGGGTTGGAGGATAGGATGCCGATGCTTTGGACCCATGGGGTGGAGACGGGTCGTCTGACGATTAATGAATTCGTCGCGGTCACCTCGACCAACATCGCGAAAATCCTGAACTGCTATCCCAAGAAGGGTGCGGTTCTGGTGGGGGCGGATGCCGATCTGGTCGTGCTGGACCCGGCGAAGGGTAAAACGATAACCGCCAAGACTCAGCAGTCGAAGATCGACTACAACGTGTTCGAGGGGCAAAAGGTCAAAGGCCTGCCGCGCTATACCCTGACCCGGGGCCATGTGGCGATCAACGATGGCAAGGTTGAGACGCGGGAGGGGCATGGGCAGTTCGTCGCGCGTGAGGCGCGGCCGGCGGTCAATCGTGCGCTAAGTGTCTGGAAAGATTTAACAAAGCCGCGTCCGGTGGTGCGGACGGGGATTCCGGCGACGGGGGTGTAGGGGTTGGTCGTCATTCTGGTCATCGTGTTCGTGTTTGGACTGGTTGCAATCCCTTGTTCGATCGCTATTCTGACTTTGCGTTTGACAAGAGGATATCTGGGTTCAATCTTCGAAACGCTGCTTTGCGTAGCCGGAATCGCATTTCTGACAATTCAATTGTCGGTAGTGGTAACCGCTTGCAATGAACCTCCCGCTTTTCTCCCACCTATTGCACTCGAGGCATCGCAGGGTATTGATGGAATTGACGTTTACAACTGCGACGGACCAGGCGGGGCCTTTGTTGCTTTGGGAATACTCATCACGGCCGCAATCATCGCGTTTCTGATCTACCAACTTTACCTCGCAGTGCAATTCGCCATTGACAGATTTGCGAACGATGAGTCTGCGGATGTAATGCAATGAGGGTGTTACCCCACCAACCCCTCCAACTCCGGCAGCAGCACCACGCTTTCCTGTTCATGCGGGTCAGTGTGGGCGATGACGGCGGTGGCGATGCCGGGGCCGGGGTTGAAGGGGAGGTGGGGCATGTCGGCGGGGATGTAGATTATGTCTCCGGCGGCAACTTCCATCGTGTGTTCAAGGGCTTGGCCCCAGTGCATGATTGTCACCCCCTCCAGCATGTAGATGGCGGTTTCGTGGAGGCTATGTTTGTGGGCTTTGCCACGGCTTCCGGGCGGGATGGTCAGAAGGTGCATGCAGATGGCGTCAGCGCCCGCGGTTTCGATGGAGATACCCTCGTTATTGGTAAACCCCTGTTTTCCGGCGATAAGTCCGGTCGGGCAAAGTTTGCGGCATTCCTTCATGCGGGCTCTCCTTGGCGCGTGTCGGGTGAGTATAGCGCAGGAATGGGCAAATTGGCATGAGACATGCACTGCCCCGGGTCAGGAAAAGGGCGAGGCGGGGGCTGGCTGTGTCCAATGCCCGCGTATGGTGTTCAGGTGACTGATATACACAGGAAAACCGCGCCCGAGGTCGGGCGCGGTCAGCATGGATCAGGCGGCAGGGGTTTCGGCAGCTTTCCTGTCAGCCGCCTCGTCGTCGTCATCGTCCATGTCGTCCTCATCGTCCATGTCGTCTTCATCCTCTTCATCCGAGTCGTCTTCTGCGTCGTCTTGCGCATCGGTGGACTCGTCTTCGTCTTTGGACATGTCTTCTTCCGAAACAACGTCTTCTTCCGAAACAACGACATCTTCTTCCGAAACAACGACGGCTTCTTCCGACAGACCCATCATATGGGCCATCGCGTCCATGGCCGGTTCCACCATTTCGGTGACGCTTTCCAGCGCGGTTTCAGCTTGGGTGGTGACGTCGGCGATCATCTCTTCAGCGTTCGGCATGGCAGCTCTCTCTGTGGATTTGTTAAGGTGCCCCGGATGGGACGTCACGATTTTAGCGGCGCCAAGCAACGCTGGCATGACTTTGGCATGACAGACTGTGGTTGCCGGATATTCAGGGCCGCATCGGGCGGATGGGAAAGCGCGTGATGAAGGATACGACGGTGCTTCCGGTGATCGAAGCGAGGCAGGTCAATCTGGTGTTCCAGACCGGCGACGGGCCGGTGCAGGCTTTGCAGGACGTGAACCTGACTGTCAGCCGCGGTGAGTTTGTCAGCTTCATCGGGCCAAGTGGCTGTGGGAAAACAACGTTCCTGCGGGCGATTGCGGCTTTGGAGCATCCAACCGGCGGGACTTTGACGGTAAATGGGATGACGCCGGATGAAGCGCGCATGAAGCGGGCCTATGGGTATGTGTTCCAGGCTGCGGGGCTTTATCCTTGGCGGACAATTGCTGCGAACATCTCGCTTCCGCTGGAAATCATGGGGTTTTCCAAGGCGGAGCAGCAGGTGCGGGTGAAGCGTGTGCTGGATTTGGTGGAGCTTTCTGGGTTTGGCCGGAAGTTTCCGTGGCAGCTTTCGGGGGGGATGCAGCAAAGAGCCTCGATTGCGCGGGCTTTGGCGTTTGATGCAGATATTCTACTGATGGATGAACCCTTTGGCGCCTTGGATGAGATTGTGCGGGACCGTCTGAATGAGGAGTTGCTAAAGCTTTGGAATCGAACGGGAAAGACGATTGCGTTTGTCACGCACTCGATCCCTGAGGCGGTGTATCTGTCCACGAAAATCGTGGTGATGAGCCCGCGTCCGGGGCGGATTACCGATGTGATTGACTCACCCCTGCCGAGGGAGCGGCCGTTGGATATTCGCGATACGAAGGCGTTTATCGAGATTGCCCGCCGGGTGCGTGAGGGGCTTAGGGCGGGGCATGGCGATGAATAGGGGCCTATGTTTCGCGTCGGGTTTCTGTATGGCCCCGGGGCATCTCTGCCGAAATGCGGGATGCCACGTTAAGGAAGGATCAAGGATTTGAACGCGGTTGTGCTTTTCTATCTGGCGGCATCGACGGGCGTGTTCATGGTGGCCAACAGCCTGCTGAAAACCTATGCGGCGGGGGGCAGCGTGGCGATGCTGGTTGCCGCACTGGCCGCGTTCTGTCTGGGCAATTTCCTGATGGTGCGGGTGATGCGCGAGAATGGGTTGGGGCTGGCCTTGGCGCTGTCACTGGTTTTCCAGCTGGTCGCCATCACCGTCATTGCCTTTGTGTTTTTTGGCGAGCGGCCAACGGGCTTGCAGGTGGCGGGGGTGGTCTTGGGGATCGTCGCGATCAGCATGATTGCCTGGCCAACGGGGGGCGCGTCGTGAAGGCGGGGCCGGTCCTTGGGGTTCTGGGGGTGATTGTTGCCCTGTGGTATGCCGGGGCGGTGTGGCTGAATGCGGCCTGGACCTATGATCAGGCGGCGCGGAATGGAACGGTGGTAAGTTTTACGGGCCTGTTGGCCGATACCATGGCGCAGGAGCGGCCGGTTTTGCCGCCGCCGCATCAGGTGGTGGCGGAAGTTTGGAAGGGGGTGACGGCGTATAACGTGACCTCGAAAAAGAGTTTGGTTTATCATGGCTATGTGACGCTGGTTTCGACCTTCTCGGGCTTTGTGCTGGGCACGCTGTTGGGCATCCTGATGGCGGTGGGGATTGTGCAAAGCCGGACGCTGGAATTGGGCATGATGCCTTGGGCGGTGATCAGCCAGACGGTGCCGGTGGTGGCGATAGCACCGATGATTGTGGTCTTGTCGAACAGTTTAGGGTTTGGCGAGCATCTGGGGGTGTCGAATGCTTTGGTATCCAAAACGATCATTGCGGCGTACCTAAGCTATTTCCCGGTGCTGGTGGGCATGGTAAAAGGGCTTAGAAGCCCGGACCAGATGCAACTGGATCAGCTTAAAACCTGGAATGCGTCAGAGGTGCAGGGGTTCTTCAAACTGCGGTTGCCGTCCTCGGTGCCTTACTTGTTCACAAGCCTGAAGGTGGCGATTGCGGCAAGTCTGGTGGGGGCGATTGTGGGGGAATTGCCGACAGGGGCGATTGAGGGGCTGGGGGCAAGGATGCTGATTGGCAGTCAGTTCGGATCACCCATCATCGTCTGGGCGGCCTTGTTTGCGGCAGCTGTTCTGGCGGGCGTGTTGATCCTGTTGGTCCGGGGCGTGGAGACGGTGGTGGTGCGGCGGATGGGGGTGCGGGGGTGAGCATTCTGTTCGCGATTGTCTTCTGGCTGGCGGCCTGGGGCTTGAATTCGTGGCTTTCAAGGTCGCGGTTTTCGGGGCACAGGGCGGTCAGGATTGCGATTCCCGCACTGTTTGGCGTGGCAATTCTGCTGCTTTGGCAAGGAGTTGTGGTGGGTCTTGCGGTGCCAGAGGTGATCTTGCCCGCACCCTCGCGCATTGGGGCGGCGATTGCGGGCAATCTGCCGGTGCTGTGGGTGGATTTCGTGCAGACGATCCTGAAAGGGGCGCTTTCGGGCTATCTTTTGGGGGCAAGCGCCGGGGTTCTGGTCGCGGTTCTGGTGGACAAGGTGCCGTTCCTGCGGGCGGGGCTTTTGCCGATTGGCAACTTTGTCGCGGCCCTGCCGATTGTGGGAATAGCGCCCATCATGGTGATGTGGTTCGGCTTTGACTGGCAATCAAAAGCGGCGGTGGTTGTCGTCATGGTGTTCTTCCCGGTGCTGGTCAACATGGTGGCGGGGCTGTCCGCGTCAGACCGGATGCAGCGCGATCTGATGGCGACCTGGGGGGCCGGTTACTGGCAGACGCTGTTCAAGTTGCGCCTGCCTGCGGCGATGCCGTTTCTGTTCAACGGGTTGAAGATTGCGGCGACTTTGGCGTTGATCGGCGCTATTGTTGCCGAGAATTTCGGCTCTCCGACCCTTGGCATGGGGTTTCGGATCTCGACCGCAGTGGGGCAGCTAGCCTTGCCGCTGGTCTGGGCCGAGATTGCGGTGGCAGCCCTCGCGGGCTCGGTCTTTTACGGTTTGGTGTCGGCGGCAGAGCGCGCCGTCACCTTCTGGCATCCCTCACAAAGGGGGAGATAACTCAACATGGAGGCTAAAATGAAGAGACTACTGATGACGGCGGCGGCTTTGGCGCTGGCAACCGGGGCCCATGCGGCTGATACCGTGAAGCTGCAACTGAAATGGGTCACCCAGGCGCAATTCGCCGGGTATTACGTGGCGGCCTCGAAAGGGTTCTACAAGGACGAGGGCCTGGATGTGACAATCCTTCCCGGTGGTCCGGATATTGCGCCTGAGCAGGTGATTGCCGGCGGTGGCGCTGATGTGATTGTCGACTGGCTGCCTGCGGCTTTGGCTGCGCGCGAAAAGGGCCTGGCCCTGGTCAACATCGCCCAACCGTTCAAGCATTCCGGTCTGATGCTGACCTGTCTGAAAGAGTCCGGCATCGCAACCCCGGCCGATTTCAAGGACAAGACTTTGGGCGTCTGGTTTTATGGCAACGAATACCCCTTCCTGTCATGGATGAGCCAGCTTGGGCTGAAGACCGATGGCTCGGCTGGCGGTGTAACCGTGCTGAAGCAGGGTTTCAACGTTGACCCGCTGTTGCAAAAGCAGGCGGCCTGCATCTCGACCATGACCTACAATGAATATGGTCAGGTGCTTGAGGCGGGGATCAAGGCGGAAGACCTTGTGACCTTCAAGTATGAAGATCAGGGTGTGGCGACGCTGGAAGACGGGCTTTACGTGCTGGAAGACAAGCTGAAGGACGCAGCCTTCTCTGAAAAGATGGTGAAGTTCGTGCGCGCTTCCGAAAAGGGCTGGAAATACGCCGAAGCCAACCCGGACGAAGCCGCTGGCATCGTGCTGGAGGCCGATCAGACCGGCGCCCAGACCGAAGTGCACCAGAAGTTCATGATGCGTGAAGTCGCGAAACTGACCGCAGGCTCGAACGGCGCTTTGGACCCGGCGGACTTCGACCGCACCGTGAAGACGCTGCTGGCGGGTGGCTCTGACCCGGTCATCACCAAGGCTCCGGTCGGCGCCTGGACGCATGACATCACCGACAAGGCGCTGAACTAAACCCGGGCGCGGCCCGGACTTCGGGGGTGGCCTGCAACGGCCACCCCTTTCATGTTGACTTGGTGGATTTTCGTTCCACCTTTGGTGAAGGTCTTTAGACAAAGGGGCCTTGCCATGAACGAGCCGAAGTCTGTGCCTGATCCCGGACCCGGACCCGGACCCGGACCTGTGACCGTGACCGTGATGGCGTTGGTCACCTTCGCCGAAGATCAGCGGATGGCGCTGGCAGAATATCTGCGTGTCACCGCTCCTTTGCTGGAACGCGCCTTGGCCCGAATTACGAACCGGTTTGTGATCCGCGAAATGGTTGTCGGGGTGACACCGGCGCAATCTGTACTGATGGTGAAATATCCCAACCGGGCGGCGGTCAATCAGGTGTTCGACTGCCCAGCGTACAAAAGCATCATCCCGGTGCGGGACTGCGCCTTTCTGTCCTGCAAGATCAGTATCGTGACAGAATAGCGCCACAAAAGGCAGTATACCCGGGGACTTCGCACTTTGACGGTGAAAATCATGCGGACCGCTGCCGCATCAACCCTTTGCTAACCGCTTCCCGCCATGCTGACCCAAAGCAAGGCAGGGTCCCCGATGACAGAGGTTGGAATAATCCGTCGCAAGATCGCTGCATCTCGGGCGATCACGGCAGAGGGCGGGCCGGGGGCAGACCGTGGCTGGCGCATCGGTCTGGCGCGGGCGGCGCGCGATCTGATGAAACTGTCGCTGGATGTGCAATCGCTGGTCGTGGAACGCCGCTCTTTGGCGGAACTGGCCGAACTGGTGCCAGACCGCGCGCTGATAGCCATTCTGGATGGCCCGCGCGAAGGGTTGGGGGCGATCATCCTGTCGCAACCAATCCTGTCAGGATTTATTGAGGCGCAGACGATCGGCCGCATCCGCCCGCAGGATCATGTGCCGCGCAAACCCACCCGCACCGATGCGGCGATGATGGTGGCGATGATTGACGCGGCCCTGTCAGGCATGGAACAGGCGCTGGCCGATGAGGCCGATCTGGTCTGGGCGGGCGGCTTTCGCTACGCCTCGTTTCTGGACGATCCGCGCCCGCTGACCCTGCTGCTGGAGGATGCCCCCCTGCGCCTGCTGCGCACCGGGGTGTCGCTGGCCGGCGGCTTGCGCATTGGTGAGATTTTGTTGGCGCTTCCGGCAGAAGGGCGCGGCCAACGGCCTGCGACGGCGGTTGCGATGGCTCCCTCCGATCACGGTCCGGCCTTTGCCCAAGCCCTGTCCGAACGCGTCAGCGGCGCGCATTCGCGGGTCGAGGCGGTTCTGGCCCGCCTGACCATGCCGCTGGCCCATGTCATGGCCCTGACCGAAGGCATGATCCTGCCCTTGCAGGACGCCGCCCTTGACCGCATCAGCCTTGAAGGCCTTGACGGTCGCCATGTGGCGGATGGCAAACTGGGTCAGAACCGCGGCATGCGGGCGGTGCGGTTGATCGACAAGGCCGCGCATCCCCAAGCCCACGCCGGGATGCAGGCCGCAGCCGCAGGCCTTCCCGCCCCTCGCTTCGCCGCCAGTGCGCCTCTGGCAGAAGACCTTGGTGATTTTCCAGCCATGAACTTCCCTCCCATGGATTTCCCCGCGCTGGTGGACGGCGATCTGTCCAACTTCCTAGCCACTGGCACAGATTGACAGGCACAGATTGATAGTCACAGATTGAAGGGCCTGGAGTGAAGGGCCGAGATTGACGGGTACAGATTGATGGGTACAGATTGACAGGCATGCCTTGATCCATTCACCCTGACCTGCGCGGGCTGACCACTAAGCACCAATAGTCTCTGTGTTTCGCAGCGCACCTCGTAGAGGCTACTAACGCACCGTCGCAGCCCGCCACGGACAACCCTTGCAGCAGCGGCGAGGCCGGTCAGACCGTGCAAATCAACCGCACTTCGCCCGCTCGCTTGTGATCCCCATCGCCATCTCAGCGTGGCTCTGCTGCACAAATCCTGTTAGGGATTCATCTTGTGAATCCAGCGTGATAGCTGGGGTGGATGAGCGGACCGAACACGCCGGCCTGCAAGACCC
>JAYSQA010000368.1:0-2583 GCA_043721775.1 Rhodobacterales bacterium | reverse complement strand
TTGGCTGGGTCAAGGATGATGGCGACCGACTTGTTGGTGATGGCGGTGTCGATCATGGTCGATTCCGCGTTGGTATCACCCTTGTGGGCCGAAACGGTCGCCGTGTAGCCCATCGCCTCGGCGGTGGCCTTGGCGACGTCGCCTTCGGTTTTCCAGTAGGGGTTGGCCGGGTCATTCACGATGATGGTGATCAGGCCATCGGCATAGGCCGAGCCAGCCATCAATGCGCTGAAGGCAGCCGCAGCAAGCAGGGTCCGTTTGGTTATTTTGAGCATAGTCTCTCTCCCTTGGTTTCACTTGGGTTTTGCCAAATTGGCGGGTCTTTCCGCGGGCCTTCAGGTGGCCGGTGCGGGGAAGTCAGGTTTTGGCGCGGGGGCGGTACTGTACGCTGTTCAAAAGAACCGCGAGCACGATCACAGCACCGGTAAAAACGGTTTGCCAGTAAGACGACACCCCGATGATCACGAGGCCGTCAGACAGAAAGCCAATGACGAAGGCCCCCAGCATGGTGCCCCGAATGGTGCCGCGCCCGCCGGTCAGGGCAGCACCGCCAATCACAACCGCAGCAATCGCGGTCAGTTCATAGCTTTGCCCGGCGGTTGGCCCGGCCGAGGTCAGTTGCGACGACAGCACCAGCCCCGCAATTGAGGCGCAGATGCCTGACAGCGCATAGACGGTGATCTGCACCCGCTTGACCGGCACACCAGACAGCTCAGCCGCCCTTGGGTTCCCGCCAGACGCGTAAAGCCAGCGGCCAAAGGCCGTGCGTGACAACATCAGCCCGGTCAAGATCGCCAACGTCGCCAGCACGATCACGCCAATTGGCACGTCGGCAATGCGGTTGAAGCCCAGCCAGTTGAAGCCGGTGTTACCCAGTTCCGGCTTGCCTTGCAACGCGTTGAAGGTCAGCCCGTTGGTCATCAGCAGGGCCACGCCCCGGGCGACGTACAGCACTCCAAGCGTCGCCACAAAGGCCGGAACCTTGAAATACGCGATCAGCACGCCGTTGACCAACCCGGTGAACGCCCCCAAGGCGCAGGTCAGCACCACCACCACCCAGACAGGCGGATACAGAATCACGCCAAACGCCTGCAGCGTTGCCCCCTGCATCAGGAAGCCCGCGATGCACCCCGACAGGCCAAGGATCGAACCCACAGACAGGTCAATCCCGCCGTTCAGCACCACCAGCAGCATCCCGATTGCCAAAAGCCCGTAAATCGCCACGTGGCTTGCCATGATCAGAAAGTTCGCCAGCGTGAGGTAGTGCGGCGACAGGGCCGAAAACACCGCAATGATCACGATCAGGGCAAAGAAGGCGCGGCCCTCCAGCAGCAGGTTCGCCATGTTCAGGCCATTGGGTTTGGGCATGGTCGCTCCTCAATGCACCACGGCTTCGCCAGAGGCGGCCATGATCTTCTCTTTGGTTATGCTTGATGGAAACTCGGCTGAAATCCGGCCCCGTCGCATGACGATGATGCGGTGCGCGATGGACAGACATTCCCCGACTTCGGAGGTGGAATAGATCACGGCAAGACCGCTTCTGGCCCGCTCGGCCAGGATGCGGAACACTTCCGCCTTGGCCCCCACGTCAATTCCCCGGCTGGGTTCGTCCAGCAGGATCACCGAAGGGTCGGTCGTCAGCATCTTGCCGATGACGACCTTTTGCTGGTTGCCACCTGACAGGGACCCAATGGGCGCAGTGCCCGAAGAGTCTGTCTTGATGGTAACCTTCTTGATCGCCTTGGTGATGACATCCTGTTCGGCCTTTCTGGAGGTGAAAAGCCCTTTGGTGAAAGCCGCAATGCTGGCCAGCGACAGGTTGTTGCCCACGCTCATCGTTTGTATCAGACCGTCGCGTTGCCGGTCTTCGGGCACCAGAACCAGCCCCTTGGCAATGCGCTGGGCAATCGTCAGGCCCGTTACGTCCTGCCCACGCAGCATCACCCGTCCAGAGGAGGCTTTCAGCCGCCCCGCCACGGTTTCCAGAAGTTCGGTCCGCCCGGCACCCATCAGGCCATAGATGCACACGATTTCCCCGGCCCGCACGGACAGCGACATGTGATCGACCGAAAGGCCAGCAGCCCCCGGCACCGTCAGGTTTTCGATGCTAAGCGCCACATCCCCCATCTCAAACCCGGTGGGGGGTGAACCAAGGTCAAAATTCTCGCCCACCATGTTGCGGACGATCCATTCAAGGTCGATCTCTGCCCGTGGTGCATAGGCGGCCATCGCTCCATCGCGCAGGACGACAGCGTGGTTGGTGATCTGCAACGCTTCTTCCAGATGGTGCGAAATATAGACGATTGACACCCCCTTGGAATTCAGGTCACGGATCACCTTGAACAGCACCTCCACCTCGGTGGCCGAAAGTGCCGAGGTGGGTTCATCCATGATCAGGATGCGTGAGTTGACTGACAAGGCCCGGGCGATTTCCACGATTTGCTGCTGACCCAGCCGCAGGTCTTCGACCTTGGTCAGCGGGTCTATCTTCTCCTCAAGCTCTGCCATCAAGGCGCGCGTCTGACGCTCCTCCTCTGCAAAATCGACACCGGTGCGGCCCGGGATTTCACGCCCCATGAAGAT
>JAYSQA010000367.1:0-9486 GCA_043721775.1 Rhodobacterales bacterium | reverse complement strand
CGGGTGGAAATCATGAGTCGGGGTCTTGAAAGCTGGCGGATCGAACACATCGTCATTGCGGGCGGGCCGGAGGATCCCGCCGCCTGGGACAAACTTATAGCCCTGCTCGGTCGAAGCTGGATGCATGAAAGTGGCGCGGGATGCGCCTATCCCGAAAGGCTGCGCCTGGGATGCTGCAAAAAGGTTAACCCGACGCGCGTGGGCCGACAGAGTGCCGAAATTCCAGAACGTCAGCCGGACATGGGGCCATCACCTAACCGAGATGCTGCGCGCGAGCCAGGTCTGGACCAGAGCGCTGAGCAAAAGCGCAGGCATCATCGCCAAAAGTGTGGCGGCAGACAGATGCGCCCATTCCACGGCCTCGCCGCCGATCTGCGCCTCCTTGAGCGAGAGTTGCCCCACGGCCCATGGCGGCAGGGTGAGAGCCTGGTCGGCGGTGAGGTAGGCGGCGAAGAGATATTCGTTCCAGCACAGAAGGAACACCACCAGCCCCGCTGCAGCGACACCGCCGCGCGCCATTGGCAGAAGCACGTGGAACAGGACGTAGAGCCGCGAAGCGCCATCAAGCGTTGCGGCTTCTTCCTGCTCAGTCGCGCGCGGCCCCAGAACCGGCAACAAAAGCCACAGCGCAACTGGCAGGTTGAGTGCACTGTAGACAAGGATCATCAAGGCATGCGTGTCACGCAAACCCGCGGCCTCGGCCATCAGATAAAGCGGCAGCACAAGCACGGCGGGAGACAGGGCGCGTGTAGCGAGGAACGCGAAGATCATTCCTTCGGACGAGGCCAAAGGGCCGCGTCCGCGCAGGCCATAGGCAAGCGTGAGGCTTGCTGTTGCTGTTGCAAGAAAGGCGACCCGCAACAACCCACCCGAAAAAGACAACGCCGCCAGAAGGCAGCCCGAGGCCAGGGCCGCGCAGGCAAGGGTCGACCAGCGCACGGTCGGCGGAAAGCGGGTGAGCGCATAGATCGCCATGGCACCGACCGTGAGGGTCAGAACAGTTGCAACCCCACCGATGACCGCGGAATTGACAAGGCGGGAGACGAGATTTTCGCTGTGATCGAGGAGGATGAAGCGCCAGGAGTCCAGCGTGGGGAAATAGTCGATAAAGGGCAGGTAGCCCCCCGCCCTGCCGATGTCATCCATGCTTTTCAGCGACGTATTGGCCACCCAATAGATCGGAAAGATGCACAGGAACGCCCACGCAAAAAGCACAGCATAGGTGCCAAATCTGGCAGGTCTGCTCATCGGCCACACCACTGGCGTCGCGGGTGCATATGGGCCTCGACGGTGGGCGCAGCGTGGCATGGGCCGGGCTTCATGTTCCAATCTGCAGTGCCCAACTTCTTGAAGTACCCCCCTTTGGGACCACGACGACATGAAAAAGGAGGATCAGGCTTCTCAACAGAGTCACGAAGAATCGGGTAAACCTTAGATGGGTCTTGCTGTGCGAGCGACAGTTCAATGATGATGTTATTGACCAATTCTGCTGTTCCAACCGGCAGCTCACTGCAGGTTTTTTCGAGGAGTTTCACCGCAGTTTGACGAACTGTAGCTGGGTCTATCATTTTATTGTCTCTTTACCCGACATTCCCCAAGCGGCCTGCAGTTCGCTGGCAGGGTTGCCTGAGACGTCGGCTGAATCAAGCGTTTTTTCCTGCTGCGGCCATGTCGCCCTTGTCTGAACGCCATCGGCGCGTGGATTGGGCGGCACCGAAGTCTCGTCGTAGCCCGTCGGGCAGATTTTTCAGTGCGGTGGACAGAGCTGTCGAGCCGTTTTTGTTCGATTTCGATCGCACTGCAATTCACGCGCATGACGGCGAAGCCCGCGATCGTGAAGCTGTTCCTGCTCGATCAGAATGACGATGCCGAACTGGACCGCAAGAAGGTGGCGGCGATGTATGCGATGGTTCTGACCTCGCCCGCGCCGTATTACCCAGCAGCTATGATCGCGCAAACATGGTCTTCCATCCGATCCATTACCTTCCCCTGATCGAGAAGAAGATCAATGCGTTAGATCAAGCAGCCGCCATGGACGCACACATCCCCGAAACCCTCACCTCTCGCCACCCCGAAATGGCCGGCGCTGCCGAGGGGCTGGTTTTTACTTGGCCGTTGACACATTCACTTTGGTCCAAATATCCCACGGGGGGCGGGGGTGTGAAACCCCACTCCTTCGCCAGAACAAGGCGCGTCGTTCAGCGCAGCCGCGCGCCTGTGCTTGCGTCAAAGACAAAGGCAGCTGCGGCACTCGCCTCAATCCCCAACGGGTCGCCCGGCTGACCTGCGAAATCCTTCGTGGCCTTCACAGCGATCATCTGCCCCTGCACATCGCAGGTGATCAGCGTATGATCCCCGATCAGCTCATTGGTATAGATCGACCCCTGGATCGCGGCACCTTCCGCCGCCACCACACGCGCATCCTCGGGTCGCAGGCCAAGCGTGGCAGACGCAAGGCTATGTTTCAGCGATGTCCCCAGACTGCCCCCCGGCATGTCGAACCGTCCATCCTTGAGCGTGCCTTTCAGAAAGTTCATGGGCGGTGAACCGATAAATCCCGCAACAAAGATGTTCGCAGGATCGTTGTAGATGTTGCGGGGGGTATCGAGCTGCTGCAGAACGCCTTTCTCCAGAATGGCCACCCGGTGCGCCAGCGTCATCGCCTCGACCTGGTCATGGGTCACATAGATCGTGGTGGTGCCAAGGCTGTGCTGCATGTGCTTGAGTTCCGCCCGCATGTGCCCGCGCAGCTTGGCATCAAGGTTCGACAACGGCTCGTCCATCAAGAACACCGAGGGTCGGCGCACGATGGCTCGGGCCAATGCGACGCGCTGCCGCTGTCCGCCTGACAGTTGCCTCGGATACCTGTCCAGCAAGGCACCAAGCTCCACCTGCCGGGCCGCATCCTTGACGGCCGCTTCAATCGCAGACGGTGTATGGCCCCTGACCTTCAGCGGAAAGCCGATGTTCTCGCCCACGGTCTTGTGTGGATAAAGCGCGTAGGACTGGAACACCATGGCCACGTCCCGGTATTTGGGCAACGTCTCGGTGACGTCGCGGTCTCCGATCCGCACCCGGCCCGAACTTGCGGTCTCCAAGCCCGCGAGGATCCGCAGGGCCGTGGTCTTGCCAGAGCCTGAGGCACCAAGAAGGACGAGGAACTCGCCCGGCTCAACCATCAGGCTTAGCTCCTCCAGCACCTTCACGGCACCATAGGACTTGGCCACCTTGTCAAACTGGACCGGCACACGAATTTCATTCTGTATCACTTGAAGTCAGCCTTTCACTGCGCCCGTCAGGACGCCCTTTGCAATGAAGCGCTGCAACAGCACCGCCATCAGAACCACCGGCACAATCATCACCACGATCACGACGCACATGGTCCACCACAGGATCCCCCGGTCGCCCGCATTCATCGCAGCCACCAGAATCGGCATCGTCTGCGCCTGCGAGGTTGAAAGGAACACTGCCAAAAGATACTCATTCCAGCACAGGATCATTGTCAGCAGCGTCGTGGCAGCCAGACCCGGACGGGTCAGGGGCAGCACGATGTCCCAGAAGATGAAAAGACGGCTCGCCCCGTCAAGTTGCGCGCTTTCCTCCAGTTCCAGCGGGATCCCGGCAAAGAAGTCGTGCATCAGCCAGACCACGATGGGCAGGTTTACCACCGCATAGGCAAGGATCAGCCCGATATGCGTATCCACCAAACCAAGCGACTGGAACATCATGTAAACCGGAATGATGACGACGATCGCGGGAAGGATGCGCTGCGAGATCATCCAGAACAAGATGTCGCCATTGCCAAGTGTCCGGATGAAGAACCGCGCCAGCGCCCGCAGCAGCAGAACGAACAGCGCGAAAGCGACTGCGAACACGATCTTCCAGTCCAGCCCCGTCATCACTGCCGCTACCACGCCGCCAAGCAGGAGCAAAACAAACAGCATGATCGCGCCGAACTTGGGCCGGTACTGGATACGCGCAAGGCCGTAGGCCGCCATCGACCCGATCATCACCGCGATTGCCGTCGCCCCGAGGGCAATGACCATCGAGTTGACAAAGGCACGCAGAGTATCTTCCCAATCCTTCACGATCAGGTCGTTCCACGCATGCAGGCTCGGCTGGAAATCTATGAAGGGCAGATAGAACGGCCCCTCGCTCACCGATTGCGGCAGCTTGAATGAGGTGATGAACACCCAGTAAAGCGGAAAGACCACGAAGGCGGTCCAGACCGCAAGCACGACGTAGACGAAGACTGCCGTCGCGGGTGCCATCCGGCCTACTGCGGGCGGCTCGAACAGGCGCTGCATCAAGCCGCGCGGCGCCAGCGGGCGCAATCCGGTTGTATCGCTCATGTGCCCTGATCCTTGCGAATGTGCTTCAGCACCACGAAATTGAAGAACGAGGCGCAAAGCACGACAGTGAGGAACAAAAGCAGGTAGGCTACCGCTGCCGAGCTTCCGAAATCGTTCGACCGCCACGCGAAAAGCGCCTGCAACGTCATCGATTCCGTAGCGATCCCGGGCCCACCCGAGGTCATGATGTTGGGCAGATCTACGATCTTGAAGGCCTCGATCGCGCGGATCAACATGACCGTGGCCGCCACCGGTATGATCGAGGGCCAGGTGATCTCGCGGAAAATCTGGATGCCGGATGCACCGTCAACCTGAGCCGCCTCGACATGGTCACGGGGCACGTTCTCAAGCGCTGCCAGCATCACGATAAAGATGAAGGGTATCCACTGCCAGCTGTCGCCGATGATGACAAAGACCCGCGCAGCCCATGGATCGGACGCCCAGGCGAAGCCGCCAAGGCCGACCCATTGCCATACCGGGGCAAAGGGGCCGACAGTCGGGTCCGCCACCATGCGGAAGGCGTAACCGACGCCAAGCGGCGTGATCATCATCGGAATGAAAAACACGACGCGGAAGAAACTCTTGCCGCGGATTTGCTGCGAACACAGGATCGCCAGGCCAAGGCCTACGCCGAACTGGACTGCGCAGCCGACGATCACATAGAACATCGTGGTTCCAAGCGTGCCCCATAGATTCCCGCTCAGCGCCGTTCCGGCGAGCACAATCGCAAGCCCGATCAGGGCAAAGATCGTGATCAGCCGCCCGATGAGGCCTATGAAGCTGAATCCCGAACGCCACTGCCGCCACATCCAGCGCAGGCACCATCCCACGGTGGCCGCAATCAGCACCCATCCGATCACGCTCATCTCGTTGAAACGGCCAAGGAAATGGATCTGGTCGTTGCCTGCGAACAGCTTGGTGAAGTTCTGCAAGCCGACGAACCTGAAACGGAACCCTTCGCCCGAAAGCTTTACGCGAGAGACCGCGATCACCAGCGAAGCGATGGTCGGAAAGATCGAAAATAGCAGGATCAGGATCACCGCAGGGGCAATGAACAGCCGCCCGGAATGCAGATCCAGCCATTCACGGAACTGGTCCCGCCGCGAAATAACGACCGGGGAATCTCTCCCCGGTCGCGTCGATGCACTTTGAGCGTCCAGGCTCATGACTTGGCGCAGGTCATTTATTGGTCGCGCCAAGCGACTTTGTGTACAGCGCAAGCTGCCCGTCGCGGCCGAAGTCTTCGGTCACTTCTTCCCAGCCGGATTCGATGTTGGCAAGCGCCTCTTCCACCGTGATCTCGCCTGCAAGGTAGCGCGCCAGTTCGGTGTCAAGAATGACGCCGCTGTACTGCTGTGCGCCCGGGATCCGCAGGTCCGAAGACATGTTCGGGTTGTTCAGCGAGTCCTTGATGGCGCCGAGATAGTTCACGGCAGCCACTTCGCTGAAGCCTGCATCAACCCACAGTTTGGTGTTGTCAAGCTGCGAGATGCGGTAAGGGTTGTAGCCCGTCCAGCCGATGGTCACGTCCACGTTCGACTGCGCGGCCTGGCTCATGTAAGACAGGAAGCCATAGGCCGCATCCTTCACTTTCTGGTCGGACTTCGCATTGATAACACCAGCCCAGCCGCCGAAAGCGCCGAACGGCGAGTGGTTCACGCCGTTAATCGCGTTGGGGCAGGTCGTGCCATCACAAGCCACCATCTTGCCCGTTGCAAGATCAAGAACCGAGCTCCAGCCGGGGTTCATCACGGCATACATCTTGTCCTTGATGGCGGTTCCATCCGGGGCGATCGTGAACGGGCCGATATCGCCCCAATCGATGGTCTGGGCGCAGCGGCCGGCTTTTACCAGCGAACGGGTGTCGCCGATGTCCTGGTTCAGCTCATCCGGCGGACCGAATTCGCCGGTCGCCTTGTAAAGTTCGAAAGCGGCTTTCCAGGCGTCATTGTTGATCTTCGGCTTCATCGTGGTGAGGTCGAAGAACAGGCCTTCGGCGGTGCCCTTGGACTGGACTGCGCCGGCAGCCACAGTCGAGATCGCAAAGTAGGACTGGGCGTTACGCTTTTTGAAGATGCACGAGCCGTAGTCGGGCTCGCTGTCGCCGTTCATATCCTGGCCATTCACGGCCTTGGCGTTGGCAAGATACTCTTCCCATGTGTCGGGCGCCGAAAGTCCGGCGGCCTTGAGCACGTCGTCGCGATAATAGACCATCTGGAAGTCGCCATCGACCGTGATCAGCTTGGTCGCGCCGCCAATCTTCTGGTTCACTTCACGGAAGTAAGGCGCAATGTCGGCCTCGTTGATCAACTTGTCGGCGGCCACATAAGCGGTCAGGTCTTCGATCAGGCCCGACGCATCAAGCTCGACCGCCCAGCCAGCGGCAAGAACGCCCACGTCGACGGAGTTGGTGCCAGTGGACCAGTCGGTCTGGATCTTCTGGAACAGTTCGGCAAAGGGCACTTCGTTCACGACGATCTTGGCGCCAGTCAGCGCTTCGAACTCGACGCCACGCTCAGCAAGACGACGGGCAATGACTTCACCCGGGCGGGTCATCACATTGACGGTAACGCCTTCAAACGGCTTGTCTTGGGCATAGGCCAGGTTGGATCCAGCAAGTGTTAGCGCACAAAGTGCGCCCACCAGCAGCGGGGTCTTTATAGACATTTTTTTGTTTCTCCCTGAAGAATACACGGCTTTTCTGCCGCATGTGCGCAACTATGGACAGCATTTGTTTCACCCGTCAAGGCTACTGACAAACTCCGGCAGGGCTATCGCGTTTGGCTGCATTGCGCGCTGCGGATCGACCATTCTGCGTAACAAGCTTTCTCTCTTTCGTTGCGTTCCATGCCTCCGCCGGGCCGTGAAAAAAAGTTCACGGCGGCGCAACAGTTTCCTATGCGTTCCCCCTGCACCCTGCGGTGCAAGGGGCGCGGCCATGAGCGTCGCCGGCAATGCCGAAAGGTGGCAAAGCGCTTGCTGGCTCAACGACCGAACTCAGAACTCCCAGCGACCATTGATCTACATGCGGCTAAAATCGGCTGTCATATCCCGGCCCTCCCTGTCTCAAGTTCACTGCGCCGCGCCCGCTTTTTGCGGCGCGAGTAAAAGTGCATAGTCAATGGCTTCCACCAGACTTTTGGCATCTGCAATGCCTTGCCCCGCGATGTCGAACGCGGTGCCATGATCGACCGAAGTGCGGATGATCGGCAGGCCAAGGGTCACATTGACCCCGCTCAACTCCGTCCAGCGCCCGGTGGCGTGATCCACCGCGAAGGCCAGCAGTTTCACCGGGATATGTCCCTGATCGTGATACATCGCGACAACCGCGTCATAGCTGCCCGCGCGCAACTTTACGAAGACCGTGTCGCCCGGCACAGGACCGAACACCGCGTGACCGCGTGCCACATAGTCGCGCACCAACGGCTCGGTGATATCGATGTCGTGACGCCCGAAGATGCCGCCTTCGCCCGCATGCGGGTTCAATGCCGCAATCGCAATCCGGGGATGCGCGATGCCGATGTGGCACAGGGCGGCTTCGGTCAGGTCAATCACGCGGGAAATCCGCGCAGCCGTCGCCCGGCGCGGCACGTCCTGCAGGGCGCAATGGGTCGAAACATGCGACACGCGGAAATCGCCATGCGCCAGCATCATCACGCTGTCGCGAACGCCGGTCAACTCTGCGAGCAGTTCGGTGTGGCCGGCATAGTGATGCCCGGCCATATGCAGGGCTTCCTTGTTCAGGGGGCCGGTGACGATGGCGGCAACGCGGCCTGCCATTGCCAGCCGCGTCGCGGTCTTGACCGCGAGATAGGCCTGCTCGCCCCCATCTGCCGAAAGCGCGCCCGTGCGGATCGGCGTTGCAGGGGTGGGTGTCGGCAGAATTGCCGCGCCGCAAAGCCCGGCCAGTCCCGCCTCATCCACTACGGGTGGGATGGGCAGGCCAAGCCGTGCGCCGGTTTCCTGCAGCACCACGACATCGCCGACCAGAAGCAGCGACATTTCCCCCGCGGCCAGGCGCGGGGCAAGATCCCTTGCTGCCTTCAGACAGATTTCGGGTCCAATGCCCGCAGGGTCACCGATTGTTACCGCAAGAATTGGACGTGCCACGGGATACCTCATGTGATGATCTGGATTTTGCTGCTGTCAATTTTCAATACAAGCGTCCGGGACAGGACACCTATGCGCTCCCTCACTGATTCCGCCTCTGTGGAACGATCTGACGCTTTTTGAAGCCAAATGGAAGATATGTTTTCAGGACACGAGGATTTTGGCAAGTATTGAAAGGTATTGACCGCAACCTGCCAGAAGCCATAGTTTTCCCCACTGACGAGGAGGAAGCGAATGCTGCCCGTAATGCGACGTGTCCGGATCATCGAATTGCTTCGCAAGGATGGCATGGCATCGCTCAAGGGCATGTCGGATGCCTTGGGCGTATCGATCTCCACGCTTCGGCGCGACGTGGATTACTTAAGCGACTCGGGTCACGTTGAGCGCACCCACGGCGGCGCGATGATGAACATCAATCACGTCGGCAGTTTCGAACCCGAACCAGAAATTGCCTCAGCGCTGGAAAGTGGGGCGAAGCGCATGATCGGCCACCGCGCTGCAGCTTTGATCCAGCCGGGACAAACCGTGATCTTCGACAGCGGCACGACGACCGCCGCTGCGGCACAATCCGCCCGTGAACGGGCCATCCCCTTCACTGCCTTCACGAATGATCTGGCCATCGGGCGGACATTGTCGGCGAGTGCTGCAATTCCCACGTTCATGGCGGGCGGCTATATCCGCCCGGCCTCGACCACCGTTCTGGGAAGTGACGCGCTGCAATCCATCGCGCGCCTCAAGGCCGATATCGCCTTTATTGGAACGCATGCCATGACGGCGGACGAGTTGTCGGATACGTCGATCGAACTTGCGGAATTCAAGCGCGCGATCCTGCTTGCGGCCCGCAGGGTCGTCTTGCTGGTGGACAGCAGCAAGATCTTCAGCCGGGCGTTCTGTTCCTTTGGCCGCACGACGGACGTGGGAATGATCATAACCGACGACCGCATTTCCGCCGAAGCCCTGGCAGAGCTGCGGGCACGCGGTATCACGGTAGACCTTGTCGCCGGGAACGCGGCCGGGAACGCGG
>JAYSQA010000366.1:0-29802 GCA_043721775.1 Rhodobacterales bacterium | reverse complement strand
TTCAACGCGCTGATGCTGGAAGCGGCAGCGGCATAAACAAGGCGGATATCCACTTGGAAAACGCCCAAAACCTGTTCAAACAAACCGAACCACCTCAGGCAGAACCTTGAAGAAACCGGAATGTCCTGTGCATTGAAGGTGGAAATGATTGCGCTGGCGCACCAGAAGGGCCTTTTGACCACGCCCTATGTTTTCAGCGCCGCAGATGCCGAGGCGATGACCCGCGCCGGGGCTGATATCATCGTATGCCATCTGGGCCTGACCACGGGCGGCTCCATCGGGGCTGACACCGCGTTGAAGCTGGCCGATTGTCCGGCGATTGTGGATAATTGGGCGGCCTCGGCCCTCGCCATCAACCCTGATATCCTTGTTCTGGTTCACGGCGGCCCGGTCGCCGAACCCGCCGATGCCGAATATATTCTACGCCATACCAAGCACTGCCAGGGCTTTTACGGCGCTTCCTCGATGGAAGGCCTGCCGACGGAACGCGCTTTGACAGAGCAGACCCGCAAATTCAAAGCCGTGACCTTCGGCGCATATAAGACCACCATGGCCGCGCAAACCTTCGGCATTTTCATTCTGTGGCTGATCATCGCCGCCATTGTGGTGGCGGTTCTGGTCTATATTCTGCGGTGGCTTTACCGCCGATCAACCAAGGAAACCGCCTTTGTCATCCCGGTCTTGCCTGAAATCACCCCCGTCAACATGAACGTGTTGCGCGTCGAGGTGCGGCGCGAGGATGGCCAGGCCCTTATCACCAAGAACCGGATGCGCGTGGACCTTGTCGCAGAATTCTTCGTGCGGGTTGGTGGACCAAAGCTTTGGTCACCGCCACCGCCCAGATTTTGGGCTGCCGCACCTTGCGACAGGATGGCTTGCGCGACCTGTTGGAGGGCAAATTCACCAGCGCTTTGCACACCGTCGCCGCGCAGATGACGCTGGAGGATATGCACGAACAACGGTCAAGCTACGCCGACCGGGTGCGAGAGATTGCCAAGGAATTATTTGCTGCCAATGGGTTGGAACTGGAATCGGTCGCTATCGTTGACCTTGACCTTGACCAGACCCATCTGGAATTCTTCGACCCCACCAATGCTTTTGATGCTGAGGGCCTGACCGCCTGACCCAAAGCATCGAAACCCGCCGCAAGATGCGGAATGAGATTGAACAACAAACGCTGGTGGATATCACCAACCAGAACCTTGAAACTCAACGCAAGGTTCTGGAAATCGACCGCGATGGCGAATACGCCCGCCTTGACCAAGAGCGTGAGGTCGAAATTCGCCACGCCAGCCAGCGCGCCGATCTGACCCGCGAACGCGCTATACGCGACCGGCAAGCCGAACAAGCCCAGCTTGCCGCCCGTGAGGCTGTCGAACTTAGCCGAATGGCGCAAGCGATGACCCTGACTGAAGAACGCCTCCGCACCGAGCGCGAAACCCAAAGCCTTGAAATCGCCCGCTGCCGCGCCTTGGATGAGATTGAGATGAAGACCCGCGAACAGACCGAGCGGGAACAGATCGCCCGGGAACTTGCCCTGCAATCGGCCCGCATCCAGCGCAAACAGGCCCGGCAATCACTGGAGATTGAATCAAAGTGGGCATTGGAAATCGCCAATCTGGAACGTCAGATCGCCCTTGCCGAAAAAGCGTTGCAGGTCACCAAGGCCGATGGCCAGAAGCGCCGCGGTAAGATTGTTTCGCAAATGGAAACCGAAGCCGGGAATGTCGCCCAACAGCGCGCCCTTGATGCGGTGCGGATTTCGCGTGAATGCAACCTCGTCAGCCTTGAAATCGCCAAGCGTCAGGCCTTTGAAGAGGCGGAAATTGAGGCCGGCGAAGAGGTGCAGCGCGCCCGCATCGTCTCGGATCGCGGCATTGACGAAGCGAGGCTGATCACCGCAAGCGAGTTGCGCCAGATGACAATTGACCGCGCGGGCAAGACGGAAATCGCGAAAATCCAGAAGGCCATCGACGTGGCGAAAAAGACCGTTGAACGCTCGGCCGCCCAAGCCGCCGCCGAGGAGGCGCGGTCCAAGGCTGTCGCCGCCGAAGAGCAGAACTTCACCGTGCGCGAGCGCGAAATTGCCGAACGCCGCAAGCTGATCGACCTGATCAACGCGGGCCGCATGACCGAAGCTGAACGGATCGCCGCCAAAGCCCGGGCCGGGATGGAGGTGGTGAAAACCAGCCTCGCCGCCATCCGTTATGGTGTGGATGCCGAAGGTGCGCGCCAGTTGAACGAGGCTGAAAATGCGCAGTCCGACGACGCCCGCGCCGGTTGTCTGCGGGCTAAGTTACTGGACCACCTGGAAGGCATTGTCCGCGAAAGCGTCAAGCCGTTGGAGAAGATCGTGGCCATCAAGATTCTGCATGTCGAGGGCATGGGCACCAGCACTGGCGGCAGCAGGAACGTTACGGATGAGGTGATCGACAGTGCCTTGCGCTACCGGGTTCAGGCCCCGGTGATCGACAGTCTGATGAAGGAAATCGGCATTGAAGGTGGCTCGTTGGGCCGGATGACGGATGTTCTGCGCGACGCCAAGGACATTGCCAGCCTGACCAAGGGCAAGGCGGCCAAAGACGACAGGCCCCAGAGAAGACAGGCCCCAGAGAAAACAGGGACGAATAGAATGCCGCATGTCTACGTCTCGTCGATCATTCCGGCCCCGGCGGCAGAGGTCTGGCGCATCATCCGCGACTTCAACGGGCTGCCGGACGGGACGCCCTTTTTCGCCGACAGCCGAATTGAAAGCGCCATGGCGTCAAACCAGATCGGCTGTATCCGGAACTTTCGGCTGAAGGACGGCGGCATGATCCGGGAAAAACTGCTGGCCCTGTCGGACTACGACCTGTCCTGCACCTATGCCATTCTGGAAAGCCCGATGGCGGTCAGCGATGATCGCTGGCACCCGGCGATCACCCAAAGCCGCATCGAAGAGGGCGCTTCAGATGCCGTCGGCGCCGTTCGCCGCTTTCGACTTGGCGACGGATCAGAGTTGCGAGAGCAGCTTCTGGCGCTGTCCGATGCCATCCATGAATTTCGCTACTGTCTGCTGTCCTGTCCATTGCCGCTGATGGGCTGTGTCGCCCGCGTGCGGCTGCGCCCGGTGACGGATGGCAATCGGACGCTGTGGGAATGGTCCTCCGAATTCACCCCGCCGCCTTACCGCGAGGCAGAACTGACGGCCCTTGTCCGTGATGGCATCTACCGCCCCGGTTTTGAAGCGATCCGTCAGACCGTGCTTGATGGGGCCACGCGCGGCGGCACACTGTCCAAACCAAAGCCTTCACCATCCCCGCAGCACCCCAACGGCAAGGCCACCCGCGCCATCGTGGTGGCGGAATACGGCTTGTTAGAGGTGATGCAGTTGCGCTGCATCCCGTTGGCCGATCCCGGCCCCGGCCAGGTGCAAATCCGCCATACCGCCATCGGGGTGAACTTCATCGACGTCTATTGCCGCGCCGGCCTGTTCCCGCTGTTGCAGCCGCCCGGCACGCCGGGGATGGAGGCCGCTGGCGTCATTGAGGCCATAGGGCCCGGCGTCACACAGGTTTCAAGCGTCGAGCGCGTGGCCTATGCCTGCCCACCGGTTGGATCCTATGCCGAACAGCGCACCATGTCGCCCGGCCTGATGGTGCATCTGGGTCAGGATATTTCCGATCAAACCGCCGCCTCGTCCTTGCTGAAAGGGGTCAGCGCGTCTTTTCTGCGGCACGACATTGCCCGTCTGCAACCGGGAATGTCCGTGCTGACCCATGCGGCCGCCGGGGGGCATTGGCCAAATTCTGGTGCAATGGGCCAAGGCCATGGGATGTGAGGTCTTCGACACCTCTTCCACCCCAGACAAGCAGCGGCTGGTCAAATCGCTGGGTGCCGATCATGTAATTGACTACGCCCATCAGGATTTTGCAGCCGTTGTCCAAGACCTGACAGGCAAACGTGGCGTCGACGTGGTTTTTGACAGCGCCGGAACGACCACCTTCGCTGGTTCGCTGGCGGCGTTGGGCCTGCGCGGCAATCTGATCAGCTTTGGCCAAACCTCTGGCCCGGTCGGGTCATGGGAGATTGACCGTTTCGCGTCAAAGTCCCTGACGATCTCTCGGCCCAACTACGCCCACTACACCGACACCCCGCAAAAGCCTGGCCCGCATGTCGGCCGCTTCTTTGCCGCCGTCCGCTCTGGTACCGTGAGGCTGCAAGCGCCGACAGTGTATCCTTTGGCGCAGGCAGCACAGGCGCATCACGACCTGGAAACCCGCGCAACCACCGATGCACTGATGCTTTTGCCGTAAGCGGCCCAGACCCACCCTGACCCGCCATGAAATCGTGCCGAAGAAAAGTATTTTCCGTAGTCCAGGGATCGCATTGGATTGCGAGGTTTAGCCGGGTCGAAGCCTGCGACGGCTGGTTTGCCTTGACGGATGTGTTTTGGGGCATGTCCGCAGGGATCAGTCAACCACGATGCCCCGTTGTGCCAAATACCATAGCCTGCAACATGAATTTCTTGCGGGGTCGCCTGTCAGCATGATCCCGGTCAAGCAGGGTGTGGGGTCAGCACCTTGCAAGAGAATTTGCGATTGCGGTAAAGCTGCATTGACTGCATGCTTGGAAAAAAGCCCAAGCGGACCAATGCCATGACCGATGTCTTTCCCCCGAAAAGCTATGAAGACCTGATCCGGGTGATCCATGATCGCTACGAGGCAATGAGCAAGACTTACCAGAAGATAGCGCTTTACCTCACCCAGAACCCCAACGATGTGGCGGTGATGTCGGTCAATGCCATTGGCGAGACGACCGGAATCCACGCTTCAAGCTTCGTGCGCTATGCGCAGTCTTTGGGCTATACCGGGTTCAAAGACCTGCAAGCCGTGTTTCAGCGCCGTCTGACTACCGCAGCGCCGGGCTTTGATGCCCGGATCAAGGCGTTGGAAGATGAACTGGGCCAGAAGGAAGACCGCAGCGATCTGGGCTTTCTGCGCGATCTGGTGGTCCGCGATGTGACGTCGTTGCAGGACCTGCTGACCAATATCTCGGCCGGGCAGATATCAGCGGCGGCGGATATGATGGAGGCGGCGGATACGATCTATCTGCTGGGCCAGTTGCGCTCGGCCCCGGTGGCGGACCTGTTGCGCTATGTGCTGACGATGCTGGGCAAGCGCACCGTGCTGCTGGATGCAAGCGGCGGGTTGGCCACCCACATTGCAAAGACCATCCAGCCGCGTGATCTGCTGTTTGCCGTGTCGTTCCGGTTTTACGCGACCGAAGTGGTGAATATCGTCGAAGAGGTCGCCGGTCGCGGCGTGCCGTTGGTGGCGATCACGGACAGCACGCTGTCGCCACTGGCGAAATCGGCCAAGGTTCTGTTTGCAGTGCCCGAGCATGAATACACCTTCTCGCGCAGCCTTGCTGCCCCGATGTGCCTGGCGCAGGCGCTGACCGTGGCCCTCGCCGCACGGCTGCAAAAAGACCGCAACAGCCCGCGCATCCCGATTGTCACCACACGTTAGCCAAGCCTTATCGGAACGTCAGGCACCGGCACGCCACCGGCCACCGCGGTCCGGACGGATTGGTCGAGGTTGAAGCTGGCCCCGTCATCAGGCCCGCGCCGCCGCAACCAGATTGGCCATACGGCCAAAGGGCCGCATGCTGACCAGCCCGCCACCCGCCGTTCGTGACCCAAGGCCAGCCCAGCTGACGTTCATCTGATTGACGCCGCGCATCCTGGCGGCAACGATAAGGGTTCGCATGCAGGCGGCGCGGTCACCGCCGCGTGGTGATCCGGCAAAGAGCCAGACCTGGGAACCAAGGTTACCCCGCCATCCTCGAGGAAGCGTGTGAAGGTGCCCCACCGGCAACGGTCGTTCGCCATTGGGCTTGAACCAATCTTGCGGCCCCGGGTTCTTTGGCAGTCTGGACGACGTTCCATTGCCGTGGGATCACGCCCAGCATCAAGAAGGTGTCCTCCCCCCTCTTCACGATGCGCGCGGACCTACAGCAGGTGCAGAATGCCTGCGCTTTGATGATGACGCGCTTGCGCGGCAGATGTTCGGGCAACGGCTTGCGCGCCGGGGGGCACAGGCTTTGCGTCACGGCCATGTCCAAGGCTTCTGCGGCGTCCAGCCTGCGGGTCACGGTGACACCAAGGCCTTGTTGGCCCAAAGATCCGACGCGCGGCAGCGTGAAAGCGCCCTTGGTTACCGATCAAAGACGCTTTCGCGGATGCGGTTCCGCCAGATTGCCATTCCATCGCACAAGACGGGCGCACCCCAATTCAGCCACAAGATCAGGTTGCGCTTTGATATCACGCGGCCTTTTTCAAACTCCGATGCGCTGCCGGGTGCGGATGGCAATTTGGCTTTCCCGGGCCGCTTTGACACTGGCGCGGTCAGACACTTCGGGCACGCCAACGTCCCAATCGGCATCGCCCGGCACCCAGGCAAGGGCGTCAGAGGTGATCGAGATCACCGTGGTGCGGTCATTGCCCTGCGCCCAGAGCATCGCCTCTTCCAGATCGGCCAGGCTTTCGCACTTGCGCGCCAGGGCCCCCATCGCTTCGGCGTGTTTGACGAAATCGACATGCAACGGGTTGGCGCGGTCGGCGATGCGGCAATCCTTCAACAGGTTGTTGAACCCCGGCACGCCCTTGAACTGCTGCAAGCGGCTGATCACTGCATAGCCGCCGTTGTCGCAGACCACGACGATCATCTTGTGCCCCGTGAGGACCGTCGAATAGATGTCAGAGTTCATCATCATATAAGTGCCATCGCCCAGCATGACGACGGGTGTGCCATCCCCAGCCTTGGCCATCGCATGGCCCCAACCGGCGGCAATCTCATAGCCCATGCAGGAGAAGCCAAACTCGCAGTCGAAGGTATTGGGGTCTTTGACCCGCCACCCCTTTGTGATCTCTCCGGGTGTGCCGCCTGCCGCGCCGATCAGGGTGTCATTCGGCCGCGCGGTCTTGTTCAGGATGCCGATCACCTGCGCATAGGTCGGGATCGGGGCGTTGGTTATGGCCTGATGGCTGTCGAGCAGTGCGTTCCAGTCGGCAAACAACGCCTTGCCATGCGGCAGGTGCCCGGCGGGCGCGCGCCAGTCGCCAAGGCCCGCGTCCAACTCTCCCACCGTTTCCAGCGCGTCGCCCACAACGGCAAGAGCGCGGTGCTTGACAGCATCAAAGCGCGCCGCGTTGACCGAGATGAACTGCGCGTCATGGGCAAAGGCCGTCCATGACCCGGTCGTGAAATCCTGCAACCGCGTGCCTATGGCCACGATCACATCCGCTTCCCCCGCCAAAGCATTGGCCGAGGTCGATCCGACAATCCCGATGGGTCCGCAATGCACCGGATGGTCATGCGTCAAGCCACCCTTCCCCGCAATTGTCTCGACCACCGGAATTCCGCGCTTGGCTGCAAAGGCCGCCACCGCATTCTCTGCGCCCGAATAGCGCACGCCACCGCCTGCGATGATCAGCGGCTTTTTGGCAGTCTTCAGCAGTTCAATCGCCAGGGCCACGGTGGATTTGTCAGCACGCGGGCGGGGGATGGACCAGACACGCTCTTCGAAGAACACTTCCGGGTAGTCGAAGGCCAGTTCCTGCGTGTCCTGCGGCAGGGCAATGAAGGCCGGGCCGCAATCCGCCGGGTCCAGCATGGCGGCAATCGCCTGCGGCAGGGACTGGATGATCTGCGCCGGATGGGTGATGCGGTCCCAGTACCGCGTGACCGCCTTGAAGGCGTCATTCACTGTCAGGGTCGGGTTGTTAAAATGTTCAACCTGTTGCAGCACCGGGTCTGGCAGGCGGTTGGTGAAAGTATCCCCTGCGATCAGAAGCACAGGCAGGCGGTTGGCATGGGCCGTGCCCGCCGCCGTCACCATGTTCAGCGCGCCCGGCCCGATCGAGGAGGTGGCAATCATGATCTGCCGCCGCCGCTTGGCCTTGGCATAGGCAATCGCTGCCAGCGCCATCGACTGTTCATTCTGGCCGCGCCATGTGGGCAGCCGGTCCTGCACCGCCTCCAAAGCTTCCGAAAGGCAGGTGACGTTGCCATGGCCAAAGATGCCAAAGACCCCCGCGAACAAGGGCACCCGCTGCCCGTCGATTTCAGTGAATTGGCTGCACAGATGGCGCACCAAAGCCTGCGCCATGGTCAGCCTGACAGTCGACCCGCGAATCGTGGATTGGCCCATTTGATGTCCTCCCTGAGACTTGGGCGTGACAATAAACAAAGACATTGAATATTGACAACAGCAATATTCCGCAATGATAATTGCGCAACGGATCGTGAGGGGATTCTGGAGGAGAGGGAGGACGAACGGACGCCTCTTCCATCTTGCCAGCGCGCCCCAGTCAATGAGGTTGGTCGATATGTATGATAAATTTGGACTTTTCATCGACGGGCGCTGGACGGCGGCCCTTGATGGTCGCATGGGCCCCGTCTTCAGCCCAGTGACAGAGCGGGCCTTGGGGCAGGTTCCGGTGGCGGGCGTGGCGGATACCGAGGCGGCCATCGTCTCGGCCAGTGTGGGGTTTGCTGCGTGGAAAGCCAAATCCGCCTTTGATCGCGCCGATGCCTTGCACGCCATTGCCGACGAGATGAAGCGCCGCGCCGGAGAGGCTGCTGTGATGATCTCGACTGAGACTGGCAAGCCAATTGCGCAGGCGGGGCGTGAATGGGGCCTGTCCATCGACCAGTTCCGCTGGTTTGCCGAAGAGGCCCGCCGCATCTATGGCCGCATCGTGGAATCCCGCGTGCCGGGTGGCCGGTTCGAGGTGCACCACGAACCGGTGGGTATCGCGGCCGCCTTCACCGCCTGGAATTTTCCGGCCGCCCTGATCGCCCGCAAGCTGGCGCCTGCTTTGGCGGCGGGGTGTTCCAGCATCATCCGCCCCTCGTCCCAGACCCCCGGCGTGGCGATGGTGATCGTGGATTGCTGCCGGGCCGGGAACCTGCCAGTGGGCACGGTCAACCTGGTGGTCGGCCCGACCGACGCCACCTACGCGCCGATCATGGCCGCCAAAATCGTCCGCAAAGTCTCGCTGACCGGATCGACCCGGGTGGGCCAGCAGATGATCCGCGATGCGGCGGCGACACTGAAGAAGGTCTCGATGGAGTTGGGCGGCAATGCGCCCTTGATCATCTATGACGACGCCGATCTGGAAGCGGCGCTGAACGCCGCCGTGCCGACGAAATTTGCCAATGCCGGGCAGGTTTGCGTGACGGCGGACCGGTTCTACATTCACGAAAGCCTGCACGATGCCTTCGTTTCCGGGTTTGTTGCGCGGACCAAGGCAATCAAGCTGGGCGACGGGCTGGACCCGAGCGTGGGCATGGGGCCGCTGATCAACGCAGGCCGTCTGGCCGAGATGGAAAAGATCGTCGGCGCTGCGGTTCAGGCCGGCGCCAAACTGGCGCTAGGTGGTGCCCGTGCAGCAGGCTTCAACGCGGGGCATTTCTTTGAACCGACGGTTCTGACCGACTGCACCGATGAAATGGCCGTCATGGCGGACGAAAACTTCGGCCCCATCGCAGCCATCACCCGCTTTACGACCGATGACGAGGCGCTGGCCCGCGCCAATGCCAGCGATATGGGCCTGTCGGCCTATGCCTTCACCCAAAGCCCCAAACGCGCCCGCCGCACGGTGGCCGAGTTGAAGGCGGGCATGGTCGGCATCAACTCCTTCGCCATGGCGGCCAGTGAAGCCCCCTTCGGCGGCACCAACCATTCCGGCATGGGCCGCGAAGGCGGGATAGAGGCGATCCGCGACTATATTGACGTCAAATCCAGCCAGGTGGTGTGGGCATGATTGCGAACAAACTGAAAAGCCTATGGGCCGCTGGCAAGCCCACGATCAACGGCTGGTGCAGCATCGGCAACCCCTTCACCGCCGAGATCATGGCGGCGCAGGGGTTCGACAGCGTCACCATCGACATGCAGCACGGGGCTTTGGATTACTCCGACCTTCTGCCGATGTTTCAGGCCATGCGGGCCTCGGGTGTTGTTCTGATGGCCCGCGTGCCGTGGAATGAACCCGGCATCATCATGAAGGCGCTGGATGCCGGGGCCTACGGCATCATCTGCCCGATGGTGAACTCGGCTGACGAAGCCGCCCACTTTGTCAGTTATCTGCGCTATCCGCCTTTGGGCCAGCGCAGCTTTGGCCCGACCCGCGTTTCCTTCGCCGCCGGGGCTAATTATGCGGGCGAAGCGAATGACAACATGCTTGCCTTTGCGATGATCGAAACCGCCGAGGGCATGGCCAACCTTGACGCCATCGCCGCCACGCCGGGGCTTGATGGCCTATATGTCGGCCCGGCAGACCTGACGCTAAGCCTGACTCAAGGCCGCCTTGCCCCCGGTTTTGATCGCGAAGAACCCGAGATGATCGCCGCCCTGCAAACCATCGTGGCGGCCTGCAAGAAGAACAACATCCGCGCCGCGCTGCATTGCGGAACCCCAGACTATGCCGCCCGCGCCACGCAATGGGGCTTTGATATGACCACCGTTGGCGGCGACTCGCGTTTCCTTGCTGCCGCCGCAGGCGCTGCCGTTGCAGGCTTCCGCAAGCTGACGCAAACCGCAGGCACCAAGGCGGAAAGGGGGGCCTACTGATGCCGCATATCCTGATTGCAGGCAAACTTCACCCGACGGGCATAGCGTTGCTGGAAGCCGCGCCGGGTGTGACTTTCACCCATGTCGAGGAGATTTCAGAGGCGTCCTATCAGCCCTGGCTGGAACAGGCCGACGCCATGGTAATTCGCACCCAGCCGATGGGGGCTGGCTCGGTGGCCAAGGCTGCCAAGCTGCAAATCGTCTCACGGCATGGTGTGGGTTATGATGCGGTCGATGTGGTGGCGCTGAACGCCCGCCGCATCCCGCTTTGCATCGTCGGCGATGTGAATTCCGTTTCGGTGGCCGAACATGCGATGATGATGATCCTGGCCTGTGCCAAGCAGCTGATCCGGTCAGACCGTGTCGTCCGTCAAGGCCCCTGGGGCTGGCGCAACAAGCTGGAGCAGGGCGAGATTTCCGGCAAACGTCTGCTGATCATCGGTTACGGTCGGATCGGTCGACGTCTTGCCCATATGGCCAGCGCGTTTGGCATGAAGATTACGGCATTCGACCCCTATCTGGCCTCAAACGGCTGGCCCGAGGGTCCGGTGGCCTGCGCGCCCTCGCTGGAAGCAGGTCTGGCAGAGGCGGATTTCGTCTCTGTCCATATTCCCAGAGCCGATGGCCCGATCCTTGGCGCTTCCGAAATCGCGGGCATGAAGCGTGGTGCTATCCTCATCAACACGGCCCGTGGCGGCATCGTGGATGAACTGGCGCTGGCCGACGCCATACGCCAAGGCCAGATCGCTGCGGCGGGGATTGACGTGTTTGACACCGAACCCGCCGCCGCCGATCACCCGCTTGCGGACTTCGATCAGGTCATCCTGACCCCCCACATCGCTGGCCTGACCCGTGAAGCCGCTGAACGCATGGCTGTGGCCTCGGTTCAGAACATATTGGATCATTTCACGGGTAAGCTGAACCCTGCCCTGATCGTGAACAAGGATTTCTAAGATGACCAAACCGAAACTGCGTATCGGCCTGATTGGCACCGGCTTCATGGGCAAGGCCCACGTCTTCGGTTTCACCTCTGCCCCGCGTGTCTTTGAACTGCCCTATGATCTGGAACTGCACACGGTGGCCGACATCACCGATGCCGCCGCTGCAAGGGCCGCGCAGACCTTGGGCTTTGTCCATGCGACCAGCGATTGGCGTTCCATCATGGCCAACCCCGAGATTGACCTGGTATCAATCACCGCCCCCAACGCGCTGCACAAGGAAATGTCTCTGGCCGCCATCGCCGCCGGAAAGCATGTTTACTGCGAAAAGCCGCTGGCCCCCTTGGCCGCTGACGCGCTGGAGATGACCCTTGCCGCCGAGGCCAAGGGCGTCAAAACCCAGGTCGGCTTCAACTACTTGTGCAACCCGATGATGGTCTTGGCCCGTGACATGATTGCGGCGGGCGAATTGGGCGAGATCCGCGGCTATCGCGGCCTTCATGCCGAGGATTACATGGCCGATCCCTCCGGCCCCTATACCTTCCGCCACGACCCGGCAGGCGGTGGTGCTTTGGCGGACATTGGCAGCCATGCGCTGGCCACGGCAGAGTTCCTCTGTGGGCCTATCACCCGCGTCATGGGCGATTGCATCACGGTGATTGCCGAACGGCCCGACGGGCGTGGTGGCCGCAAGGCCATCACCGTCGATGACGTTGGCCGCGCCTTTCTGCGCTTCGAGTCCGGCGCCACAGGGTCGATCGAGGGCAACTGGATCGCCACCGGACGAAAAATGCAGCATGATTTTGAGGTGTACGGCACCAAGGGCGCATTGGCCTTCAGTCAGGAACACTTCAACGTCTTGAACTACTTCTCCACCGCCGACGCCAAGGGCCGACAAGGCTTCCGCCGCATCGAGGCCTCCCCCGACCATGCGCCCTATGGCCTGTTCTGCGTGGCGGCGGGTCATCAGATTGGCTTCAACGACCTGAAAGCCATCGAGGTGGCGGGTTACATCAACGCCATCGCGGGCGCGCCAGAGCCGTTCAACTTCCGCGCCGGGCTGCGCATTCAGTCGCTGGTGGAGACTGTCCAGCAGTCTTCTGCCGCCCAGACTTGGCTGGATGTGAAATGATCCGCTATGCCGTCGTCGGCGCTGGCTGGATTTCGCAGGAATCATTCCTGCCGGGGGTCGCGCAAAGCGGCAATTCCACCATTGCCGCCATTGTGAGGGGCGATCTGGCGAAGGGAGCTACACGCGCGGCATTTCACAATATTCCGCAGGTTGTGGCTTACACTGACGATGACGCCCTGCTCGCCTCGGATGCGATAGATGCGGTCTATGTCGCTTTGCCCAATTCCATGCACGCCGACTATACGATCCGTGCGGCGCGGGCGGGCAAACATATCCTGGTGGAAAAACCGCGGCAACATCGGTGGCTGATGCAAAGGTGATGATTGCTGCGGCGCATGAGGCGGGTGTTTACCTGATGACCGCCTACCGCCGGCACAATGAACCGGGAACCTTGGCCGTGCTGGATCATGTCCGGCAGGGCGCTATCGGCAAGACCTTGATCTTCTGATCCATATTCAGCTTCCAGACCACCCTTGGCAACCACCGCCTGCAAGCCGCCCACTGAGGCGGGCCGCTGCAAGACCTTGGCGTCTATCGCATCAACGCCGCCCGACATGTCTTCGGCGATGAACCGATCCTTGCCACGGCTACGGTCTACCAGCCCAAGGACGACCCCCGCTTTGCCAAGATCGAGGCGACACTCGCCGCGACGCTGACCTTTCTCTCAGGCGGCATCGCGCAGTTCGTCAGCAGCTTTGGCGCGGGCAGCGTGGACAATTACCGCATCATAGGCAGCTTGGGCGATATCGAGATGGACCCCGGCTTCAAAGCCGATTGCGCAATGAAGATGCGGCTGCGGCAGGGCGGCGTCATGCAGGAAATGACCTTCCCGCAGACCGACCATTTCGGCGCGCAGGTGGCCTATTTCTCTGACTGCATCACCGCGCGCACACCGCCCGAGGCCGATGGCGCGGAAGGTCTGGCTGACATGCTGGCCCTTTATGCCATCGAAGCCGCCGCACAGACCGGCCAGCCGCAAGCCATCAACAGCCCGCCGCGCAGCCGTCACCCTGCGGCCGACTTGGTGCGCCTGTCTGCGGTCACCACACACCGGCTGCTGCTGTGATGCCTCCGTCTGGCCTTGCCACCAACATGACCTAAGGCTGCAACACTCGCCTGCTTGTCCACCGTGCGGTTTGTCGTCCGGGCATCCCGCTGCTTCCACCCTGTGCCGGTGTCATATCAGCCGGTCACGTTGATGCGTCTGTACCAGAAGCGCGATCAGCCTGCGGCAACTGCATGAGGTGTTTTACCACAAGCGCCGCCATCTTCTCGATCTCGCGGGCACGGCGGGGTTCGCTCCACTGAAGCGCGGCTGCGGCGAGCGCGGCGATCTGGCCCAGGTTCGCTTTCGTCAGGCTGCCGGTGACGGCCAGTGTTGTGCGGCGCATCACAAGGTCAGACAGGTCGTGGACGTCTTCATGGCGCAGGATCCAGTCCAGTTCGGACAGGCTATAGCCGGGGGCATCCGTAATGTCTCCGGGCGGGCCGGGGTGGTTCATGACCTTTGTGGCCGTGGTGCCGTAGCGGTCCAGCAGGTGTGCAACGCGCACCGGCGGCAGGCCACGCGCCTTGGCCTGCGCTGCCACCCAGGCGCTGCGGTCGGCTGGGCCGCCCCTAATTGGCAAGGCGCGGGTCGAGATCTTGCGCGGGCGGTCCAGGCGGGTCAAAACGGTGTCGGCCGCCTCTTCGGCAAAGCCACTGTAGGTGGTCCATTTGCCCCCGACCAAAGAGATGACCGGATAGGGGCGGTCGCCCGCAGGCTCGATCACCTGGGCAGAGTGGTCGCGGCTGATCAGGCCCGGGTTCGCCGCATCATTGGCAGGCAAGGGACGGATGCCGGCATAGGCATAGATGATCTGGCTGCGGTCAAAGATAAGGCCGGGCAGCAGGCCGCGCAACGCCTCCAGAAAGTAGTCGATTTCGGCAGGTTCGCAGCGCGCATCGTCGGGGTTGCTGGCCTTGATGTCAGTCGAGCCGATCATGGCTAGCCCAAGGAAATCATAGACAAGGCAGATGCGGCAATCATCAGCCTCGAAGTAGATCATCTGGCCCTTCAGCGACGGCACAAGGGCAGGATGTTCCAGCACGATATGCGAGCCCTTGGTGCCGCCGATCATCTTGGAGGGCGCATGAAGCTGGCGTTGACCGGGTCGATCCACGGGCCAGCGGCGTTGATGACCAGCATTGGGGTGACAGTCAAAGGGCCGCATGGACTGTCAAAGACCAGCGTGCCGCCTTCGGCTTTGGTCAGGGTGGTGTAGTTGATGGCCTTGGCGGCCGGGTTGGCGGCCATGCCATCGGCCAGCAGCTCCCAGACCAGCCGTTCGGGGCGGCTGATCTGGGCCTCATAGTAGGTGCCAGCGGCGACGATGCGGTGGTCAGGGCGGGCATTTGCGCAAGGGCTGCTTTGCGCAGTTTCATGCCGTGGCGGGGCATGACCCTGGACCGGCTGCCGTAGTGGTCGTATCGCGACAGGCCGATCTTGATCAGCACGGCACCCCGGCTGCGCGGGGCGGTGCTGGAACCCATAAGGGTGCGCAGTGCCGCCCAGATGCCTTTGGTAAAGGAAAAAATCGGGATGACAGTGGGCAAGGCCTGAACCGTGTGTGGGGCGTTTTGCAGCAGCAGGTTGCGTTCAAGGGTCGATTGGGCGACCAGCCGGAACTCTACGGTTTCCAGATACTTCAGCCCGCCGTGGATCAGACGCGACGGGGCCGACGAGGTGCCAGAGCCATAGTCGTTCCGTTCGACGATCATGCAGGACACGCCCTGTTCGCAAAGGTCGCGGAACAGGCCCGCGCCGTTTATCCCCGCGCCAAGGATCAGCACATCAGGGGTCAGGTCAGACATCCAGCGCCTCAATTTCGGGCCAAAGCGGGGTACGTGCTGCCGAGATTTTGCAATGTAGGCGATACCGCGCCTCGTAAGCGGCGGCACGGGTGGCATCGGGGGTGAAGGTTTCACTCAAGGCAGTCAGATCGCGGGGGTCGTGAAGGGGTGACGCATAAAGCCCCACCGCGGCGCCCGCGCAAAGGGCTGCGCCCCAGGCGGCGGCTTCTTTGGGCTGGCTGGTGGTGAGCGGCATGTTCAGCACATCAGCGAACCTCTGGGCGAAGGCTTTGTTGCGGGAAACACCGCCGGTCAAGCGGGCTTGCGTCACCGAAAAGCCCTCCCGCAGGGCGTCGATATGGACGCGGTGGTTGAAGACGATGCCTTCCAGCACAGCGCGCAGCATGTCGCCCCGGTTGTGCCGGCCGCGCAGGCCAAGAAAACCGGCGGACGCCGTGGTGCCGTGCGGGGAGCCGTACAGATACGGATGGAACAGGATGGTGCAGGGGTGGGCCAGCGCCTCGTTGATCTCTGGCGCAAGCGCGGCGTGGATATTTGCGCCTTGGGTTTCAAGGTCGGCTGCGCAGAGCGTTTCAAGAAACCAGTTGTAATTGGCGGCAGAGGCCGGAGAGATGGCCATGTTGTTCCACTTCCCCGGCGCAATCGCGTTGCGGCAGAACCAGCGGGAATCGGTCCTTGTGGCGGAGGACACCACTTCATTGATGGAATAGGTGCCTGCCACGATGGCTACCACGCCTTCAGCATGGCCGCCGATGCCAAGGGCCGGGGCGGTTACGTCATGCAGCCCCGCAGCCACCGGGGTTCCGGCGACAAGCCCGGTCAGGGCGGCGGCTTCGGGGGTGATATATCCGGCGACGTCAGCCGGGCCGAGGATGCGGGGAAGGGCGGGCTTCAGCGCTTCCAGCCCGAACAGGTGCAGCGCTTCCGGGGAATAGGTCTGCGAATTCACCTCGGTGAACGAGGTGGAAGCTTCGGTGCTGTCGGTGGCAATCTGTCCGGTCAGGCAAAAGCGCAGCCAGTCCTTGCAGGCGAGGATATGGGCGATTTTGCTGAAGCGCTGTGGTTCATTGGCTTTGATCCACGCCAGCAGGGCTGAGGCGTGGGGGATCTGGCCGGTCAGTGTCAGGGCGGCGTCGGCCTTGGCCGCCCAATCGGAAACGATGCCGCCGGCGCGGCTGTCCAGTGACAGGATACCCGGCCCAAGCGGGCGGCGGCTGGCGTCCAGAAGGTAAAGCCCGTCGCCACGCGCCGTGGCCGCTATGGCGGCGATGTCAGAGGCTGGTCGACCGGAAAGCGCAATGGCTTCGGCGATTGCTTTGGCTGTGGCAAGCCACAGCCCGTCCATATCGCGTTCCACGAAATGAGGTTTGGGCAACGATTGCGGCACACGGCGACGGACACGACGCAGCCGCCGACGTCAAAGATGACCGCTTTGGTGACGGTCAGGCCGTTATCTTTTCCCAAGAGGCTTGACCCCAGAAGGATTGGCCCCAGACGGCTTGACATGTCAGTTGGTCCCGACAACTTCCTCGTGCCGGGCCGATACGGCGGGGGCGACGATGACGTTGATGCCTTTGCCGCGCATCCGGGTGATATGTTCAATGGGGGTGGCCTCGTCCACGATCACGGCATCAAACTCGGTCAGCGCTGCAAAGCTGTGCAAGGCGCGTCGGGTGAATTTGGTGTGGTCGGTCAAAAGGATGCGTTTGGCGGCGCTTTCAAACATGGCGCGTTTGGTCTCGACCATCTCTGGCGATTGGTGGAACACGATGTCATCGGTGATGGCGGACATCGACAGGAACAGGGTGTCGGCGCGCAACCGGCTGATTTCGTGGGTGGTCATGCGCCCCATGAACGCGTTGCACCAGTTGTAGAACTGGCCACCCAGACCCAGCAGGGTCAGGTCGCGGATCTGGTTCAACTCATTCATCAGGGTCAGGGAATTGGTGATCGCGGTCAGCGGAACTTTGGTGGGCAGCAACGGGGCCATTTGCAGGACGGTGGTGCTGTCATCGAAGAAAATCGCCTGACCGGGTTCAACGAACCGCATGGCGGCCTCGGCAATCGCCCGCTTTTCGGCAGATTGGCGGCTGAAGCGGTACACATCCGAGGATTCAATCAGGCTGGTAGGTGCGGCTGACACTATCCCCCGCGTCTTGCGCAATAGGCCACGGGCAACCAGTTCATCCAGATCGCGGTGGGCAGTCATCAAGGATATGCCGAAACGGTCGGTCAGATCTTCGATCCGCAGGACACCTTCGGCCATAACAGCCTCGGTGATCAACCGGCGGCGGGCCAACTGGCGGGCGTGGCGGCTGTCTGAGGGGATACGGTCTGCCGCGAGCCTTTCAGGTTGGGTCTGCTTCATCGCGGTCATTATCCTTGTCTGGCGCGCCTACATATAGGGGAAAAGGACCCGATGGCAAAGAAAGCGGGGGGCGCTGCGGACGGTGCCCCCCGTCGCGATTATTGGGCCAGAACGAACGGGCCGATGTACTTGTCGACATTGTCTTTGGTGATCAGCAGGCAATCAAGCAGCTGCTTTTCGGTATCAGCGCCGGTTTTGCCGGTCTTGATGAACGCATCCGCTTCCTTGATCGCCAGGGCCGAGAACACGGCAACCGGTTGCAGAACGGTGTACTGCATCTCGCCCGCTTTGATGGCGGCCACGGCGTCGGGTGATCCGTCAAAGCCACCGACTTTCACGGCATCCAACTTGCCAGCTTCTTTCAGGGCAGCAATCGCACCCAAAGCCATCTCATCATTGCCAGCAAGGACACCGGTGATTTCCGGGTGCGCTTGCAGCATGGACTGCATCTTGTCGTGGCCTTGGGTACGGTCCCAGTTGGCGACTTCCTTGGCAACCCTTTCCAGACCCGGATACTGGGTCAGCACGGTTTCGTAGCCGTTAGAACGGGTTGCGGCGTTGTTGTCAGCCGGATTGCCGAACAGTTCGGCGTACTTGGCGGAGTCACCCACGGCGAGTTGCCATTGAGTGGCGCCCATAGCTGCACCTTGGGCGTTGTTGGAAACCAACTGAGCCTTGGCAAGACCTTCCTTGTTGATCTCGGCGTTCACCAGGAACACCGGGATGCCCGCATCAACGGCCTTCTGCACCGCACCGACGGAGCCGTCAGCGTTGGCCGGGTCAAGGATGATGGCGACCGATTTGTTGGTGATGGCGGTGTCGATCATCGTCGATTCCGCGTTGGTATCGCCCTTGTGGGCGGAAACCGTTGCGGTATAGCCCAAAGCCTCAGCAGCGGCCTTGGCAACATCGCCTTCGGTCTTCCAGTAGGGGTTCGTCGGGTCGTTCGCGATGATGGTGATCAGGCCATCCGCGAAGGACGCGCCCGACATCAGGGCGCTGAAGGCCGCAGCGGCCAGCAGAACGCGCTTTCCTTTGGTGATCATGACAGGTCTCTCCCTTGGTTACAGTTTTGCCGTAATGGCGGTCTTTCCGCTGGCCTTCAGGTGGCCGTTGCGGGGAAGTCAGGTTCTTGCGCGGGGCTTGTACTTGACGCCGTTCAGAAGAACCGCGAGCACGATGACCGCGCCGGTAAAGACGGTTTGCCAGTAAGACGACACGCCGATGCTGACGAGGCCGTCAGACAGAAAGCCAATGACGAAGGGCCCCAGCATGGTGCCGCGAATGGTACCGCGCCCGCCGGCCAGGGCAGCGCCGCCGATCACCACTGCCGCGATGGCGGTCAGTTCGTAGCTTTGACCAGCAGTCGGGCCAGCCGAGGTCAGCTGCGACGACAGCACCAGCCCGGCAATCGAGGCGCAAATGCCTGACAGCACATAAACCGTGATCTGCACCCGTTTGACCGGCACGCCGGACAATTCCGCCGCCCTTGGGTTGCCACCCGAGGCATAAAGCCAGCGGCCAAAGGCAGTGCGGCTTAGCATCAGTCCGGTCAATATAGCCAAAGTCGCCAGCACGATAACGCCAATCGGCACATCCGCTATGCGGTTGAAGCCAAGCCAGTTGAAGCCGGTGTTACCAAGTTCCGGTTTGCCTTGCAGCGCATTGAAGGTCAGGCCGTTGGTCATCAGCAAGGCCACACCGCGCGCAACGTACAGCACACCCAGCGTCGCCACAAAGGCCGGAACCTTGAACCAGGCGATCAGCACGCCGTTGACCAAGCCGGTAAACGCCCCCTATGCGCAAGTCAGGATGACCACCACCCAGACCGGCGGATACTGGATCACGCCAAACGCCTGCAACGTGGCACCCTGCATCAGAAAGCCCGCGATACAGCCCGACAGGCCAAGGATGGACCCGACAGACAGGTCAATACCGCCGTTCAGCACCACCAGCAGCATCCCGATGGCCAAAAGGCCATAGATCGCCACATGGCTGGCCATGATCAGGAAATTCGCCAGCGTGAAGTAATGCGGTGACAGGAAGGAAAACACTGCAACAATCACGATCAGCGCAAAGAAAGCGCGGCCTTCCAGCAGCAGGGTCGCCGTGTTCAGGCCATTGGGTTTGGGCATGGTCGCTCCTAATGCACCACGGCTTCGCCAGAGGCGGCCATGATCTTTTCTTTGGCTACGCTTGAGGAAAACTCAGCCGAGATGCGGCCTCGACGCATGACGATGATGCGGTGCGCGATCGACAGACACCCACCGACTTCAGAGGTCGAATAGACCACTGCCAGCCCGCTTTTGGCGCGTTCAGCCAGAATGCGGAAAACTTCCGCCTTGGCCCCCACGTCAATCCCCCGACTGGGTTCATCCAGCAGCATCACCGAAGGCTCGGTGGTCAGCATCTTGCCGATGACGACCTTTTGCTGGTTGCCGCCAGACAGCGAGCCTATCGGCGCCGTTCCCGAAGGATCAGTCTTGATAGTGACCTTCTTGATGGCCTTTGTGATCACGTCCTGTTCGGCACTGCGAGAGGTGAACAGCGCCTTGGTAAAAGCCCCAATCGAAGCCAGTGACAAGTTGTTGCCCACGGTCATGGTCTGCACCAACCCGTCACGCTGACGATCCTCGGGCACTTGGACCAACCCCTTGGCAATGTGCTCGGCAATCGTCAGGCCGGACACATCTTGGCCCCGCAGCATCACCCGGCCCGAGGACGCTTTCAGCCGTCCCGCCACGGTTTCCAGCAGTCCGGTTCGCCCGGCACCCATCAGGCCATAGATGCAGACGATCTCTCGAGCCCGCACCGACAGTGACAGGTGATCGACGGACAAACCCGCAGCGCCCGGCACCGTCAGGTCTTCAATGTTCAACGCCACATCGCCCATCTCATACCCGGCGGGCGGCGACCCAGGTCAAAATTCTCGCCCACCATGTTGCGCACGATCCATTCCAGATCAATCGCGGCCCGCGGCGCATAGGCCGCCATTGCGCCATCGCGCAGCACCACCGCGTGGTTGGTGATCTGCAACGCCTCTTCCAGATGGTGCGAGATATAGACGATCGACACGCCTTTGGAATTCAGGTCGCGGATCACCTTGAACAGCACCTCAACTTCCGTCGCTGACAGAGCCGAAGTGGGTTCATCCATGATCAGAATGCGTGAATTGACGGACAAGGCCCGGGCGATCTCAACGATCTGCTGTTGGCCCAACCGCAGGTCTTCCACCTTGGTCAGCGGGTCAATCTTTTCTTCCAGTTCCGCCATCAGCGCCCGTGTCTGGCGTTCTTCCTCGGCGAAATTGACGTCGGTGCGGCCCATGATCTCGCGCCCCATGAAGATATTGTCGCGCACGTTCAGATTGGGGGCGAGGCCAAGTTCCTGATGGATGATCGAAATACCATGGTTCCGGGCATCGGTGGAGTCTGCGAAGGTGATGGGCTGGCCGTCCAGGATGATCTCACCAGCGGTGGGCTGCACGATCCCTGACAGGACCTTCATCAGCGTCGATTTGCCGGCACCGTTTTCGCCAAACAGCGTCGTGACCTGACCGCGATGGATGTCGAAATTCACCCCTTTCAGGGCAAGGATGTTCCCGTAAGACTTTGCGACATTGCGCGCCGACATGACGACTTCAGCAGTCATTTCACCTCCAGGGCAACCGGGGTGATCAGCCAGCTTTTCGGATTGACCAGCTTGAGGCGCCGACCAGGGCAATGGTCTTGCCGGTCAAAGCCGAGTTGTCGATCTTGGCCAGCACTTCCGTCTTCAAGACATTGTTGATGGCGGAACCGGCGTCCTGATACTCGATCTGGTTGGTGAAATCGCTGAAGCTGATCTTGCCCGTCGCATCGCGCAATTCGGTGCCGTTGATGGCGGGCCCGGTCTGGACGCGCAGCATCAAAGGCGCTGGCAGGCCATCGACGGTCACGAAGTAGATGCCGGGTTTGCCCTCGCCCACGATCCCTGTCAGCTTCACCGGGAAAACCCCGCCGATGGCGTATTTTGTCGTGGCAGCCTTCGCGTCGGCAGCGATGGCGGCGGCAAGTTCCACGGCGTCCACAGCCCGGCCGGTCACATCAGCCTGCACGTCGGGGAAGGTCTTGGAGCCAAAAGCCGCCGCTTCAAAAACGGCCTCTTTCACGTCCGCAGCCGAGCCGATCACGACAACCTTGGTATCCAGCGCCATGACAGCCAGCCCCAAAACGACAGCGCCAGCCAAGGCTGACTGAGTCCGGCTGAAACGGTTCAAAGACGTTGACGTCATGCGCGCATTCCCTTGATCCACCAAAGGAAGCTTGCACTTGCGCCGCCGCGCAAAGCGAAAGTGCCGCAATGCGGCTTCATGTCGACCATGGGCTCCCCTCTCGTTTTCCTTGGCCACGACCGGGTTTTTCCGCCCAAGGCAGCCGGACTCACGCAGTCTTTGCCTACTATGTGATAGAGTTATGATATTTACATGTCGAATGCTGTTAAAAGTTATATCTTCTGTCAACCGGCATTATGAACGCCCGCAGGTTTTTGAAAGGTTGCTAGTCGGCGGCCTGCCCGCGTCCTGATCGCTGCGGCGCAGCAGATGCGAGGGCGGGAAATAGCTGCCAATTCAGTAGCTAAGCCTATGATATACATATATTTCGTGGGTCCGCGGCGAGCCGCCTGTGCCATCGTTATCGCCTAACGCAAAGCATCGGCCTTCAGGCCAGTGCCACAACAGTCTACAGTTGACATAAGTAAACGTACCTGAAATAAATTACCGTGTCCGTAAAATAATTCAATCATGATGTTATCGCTATGAGATAACGTGAAGGGGCGGGCATGGTAGGGGCGGATGGCGGATATCCTTGTCGGGATTGACTCGGGCACTTCGGTGATCAAGGCGGTGGCCTTTGATCTGGCCGGGCGTCAGCTGGCCGCTTTTGCTGTGCCGAACACATACAAGACCCATGCGGATGGGTCCGTCACGCAGTCGCTGACCAAAACGTGGGAGGATTGTGCCCGGGCCTTGCGCGGCCTTGCCGGAAAACTGCCCAGTCTGGCCAGTCGCACGGCAGCGGTTTCCGTCACGGCGCAGGGCGATGGCACCTGGCTTGCCGGGAAAGGCAACGCTCCGGTGGGGGATGCCTGGCTTTGGCTGGACGCCCGGGCCGCGCCGACCGTGGCGCGTCTTTCTGCGGACGGCATGAACCGTGCCCGGTTCGAGGCGACCGGCACCGGCCTTAACACCTGTCAACAGGGCAGTCAGATGGCCCATATGGACCGTTTCGCGCCAGAGCTTCTGGATGCCGCCGAAGTTGCCCTGCATTGCAAGGACTGGCTTTACCTGAACCTGACCGGCGTGCGCGCCACGGACCCGTCAGAGGCCAGCTTCACCTTTGGCAACTTCCGCAGTCGTCAATATGACCCGACGGTAATTGAGGCCTTGGGTCTTGCGCACCGCCGGTCCTTGCTGCCGGACATCATTGACGGCGCTGAAGTCACCCATCCTCTGACCACGGCTGCTGCCAAAGCCACAGGTCTTTTGGCCGGAACTCCGGTCAGCCTGGCCTATGTGGATATGGCGATGACAGCGTTTGGCGCAGGCGTTCACACCGGACAGACGGCAGCTTGCTCGATCATCGGGTCTACCGGGGTGCATCTGCGATCAACGGACGTGGCGGGCGTGCATCTGAACGCCGAGGGCACCGGCTATGTCATCGCCCTGCCATTGCCCGGCATCGTGACCCAGGTGCAGACCAATATGGCCGCCGCGCTGAACATCGACTGGGCGCTGCGGATGGCTGCTGATCTGATGTCCGACCTTGGCAGGCCCACGCAACATGCCGACCTTGTGCCGCTGATCGAAGGGTGGCTGGCCACATCGCGGCCCGGGACGCTGATCTATCACCCCTACATCTCGGAAGCGGGAGAACGCGGCCCTTTTGTCAACGCCAACGCCCGCGCCGGTTTCATCGGGCTGTCGTCGCAGACCCGCTTTGCCGACCTTCTGCGCGGCGTGATCGAGGGGCTTGGGATGGCGATGCGCGATTGCTATGATGCGATGGGTCAGGTGCCGGGCGAGTTGCGGCTGACGGGCGGTGCTGCCCGGTCCAAAGGGCTGCGCCAGATTCTGTCGGCGGCGGTCAATGCCCCGGTACGGGTTTCGGCCCGCGAAGAGGCCGGGGCTGCTGCCGCCGCCATGATGGCCGCCGTTGCCACCGGCGTCTACCCGACGATGCAGGCCTGTGTCGCCGAATGGGTCACGCCGCTTCTGGGCGACGTCGAACCACCGGATCAGGATCTGGCCGCAACTTATCACACGCTTTACCCAAGCTACAGACAAGCCCGCGAAGTGCTGCCCCCGGTTTGGGCGGGCCTTGCCGGACTTCGCGCATTCAAAGGTGCCACATGACCGACATGATAGACCTTTTCGTCATCGGAGGCGGCATCAACGGCGCAGGAATTGCCCGTGATGCGGCTGGACGCGGGTTGAACGTGGTGCTGTGCGAGAAGGACGATCTGGCGCAAGGCACCTCATCGCGGTCAGGCAAGCTGGTTCATGGCGGCTTGCGCTATCTGGAATACTACAAATTCCGTCTGGTGCGGGAAGCGCTTATTGAACGCGAAATCCTTATGGCGGTGGCACCCCATATCATCTGGCCCATGCGTTTTGTTCTGCCGCATTCCCCCACCGACCGCCCTGACTGGCTGGTGCGTCTGGGCCTGTTCCTGTATGACAACCTTAGCGGCCGCAAAAAGCTGCCGGGCACGCGGACGCTGGACCTGTTGCGCGATCCTGAAGGTGCGCCGATCCTTGACCAGTATGCCCGGGGTTTTGAATACTCTGATTGCTGGGTGGATGACGCCCGCCTTGTGGTTCTGAACGCGCTGGATGCGGCTGAACGTGGCGCACAGATCCTGACCCGCACTGCCTGCACCTCGGCCCGGCGGGAAGATGGCGGCTGGACAATCGAGACGCGCAACGCCCAAGGTGACACTAAAACCTTCCGCGCCCGCTGCATTGCCAATGCGGCTGGCCCCTGGGTATCAGATATCGTCCGTCGGGTGGCGGGTTCCAACTCGTCGCGCAATGTGCGGCTGGTCAAAGGCAGCCACATCATCGTGCCGAAGTTCTGGGAGGGAAGCCAAGCCTATCTGATACAGAACCATGACAAGCGGGTGATCTTCATCAACCCTTATGAAGACGACATGGCGCTGATCGGCACCACCGACATCGCCTATGAAGGCCGTGCCGAGGATGTGAAGGCCGATGAGGATGAAATCACTTACCTGATCACCGCCGTGAACCGCTACTTCAAGGAAAAGCTGCGTCGCTCTGACGTGCTGCACGCTTTTTCGGGCGTGCGGCCGCTGTTTGATGATGGTAAAGGCAATCCCTCTGCCGTGACCCGCGACTATGTGTTTGATCTGGATGAGACGGGTGCCCCCCTGCTGAATGTTTTCGGTGGCAAGATCACAACCTTCCGGGAACTGGCCGAGCGTGGCCTGCACCGGCTGAAGCATATCTTCCCGCAGATGGGGCCCGACTGGACGCGTGCGGCGACCCTGCCGGGGGGCGATATGCCGAATGCCGATTACGAAAGCTTCATCAACACGCAACGCGAAGCTTACCCCTGGATGCCGCGTGATCTGGTGACGTATTACGGTCGCCTGTATGGAACCCGAATGCGCGATATCGTGGGGGCGGCGAAGTCGCTGGCCGACCTTGGCCAGCATTTCGGCGGCCACCTTTATGCGGCAGAGGTGCGCTATCTGGTGGCGAAGGAATGGGTGCAGCAGCCCGTGGATATTCGGTTGCGCCGTTCCAAGCACTATCTGCACCTGACACAGGCGGAACAGGCGGTCTTCGTCGCCTGGTTCAACGCAAGTTTCTGAGGGAATGATGCTGACGCTGTCGCTGAACACCAACCCCCTGGTCAATCGCTTTGCCGACCCCGATGACCTGATCACCACGGTTGCCCGTGACTTGCGCATCCGTGACCTGCAACTGACGCATGAATTCATCAACCCAAGCTGGCCCGCCCCGGTGATCCGCCGACTGACCCGCCAGATGCAGGCGGCCCTGCACCGGACCGGCGTTCGCGTCACCTCTGGCATGACCGGGCCTTACGGCCGCCTTAATCACTTCGGCCACCCCGACCGCGATGTGCGCCGCTACTATGTCGACTGGTTCAAGACCTTTGCCGACATCACCGCAGACCTTGGCGGCACAGCGGTCGGCACCCAGTTCGCCATTTTCACTTATCAGGACTTTGATGACGCCGCGCGCCGGGAAACCCTGATCCAGACCGCCATCGACTGCTGGGCCGAGGTGGCCGAGCACGCCAGATCGGCCGGTCTCAAGTACATATTCTGGGAACCCATGTCCGTGGGCCGAGAGTTTGGCGATACCATCGCCAGCACCATGGCGCTGCAATCGCGCCTGACCCAAGCCCGCATGGCCATTCCGATGTGGATGATGGCCGACATCGACCACGGCGATGTGACCAGCGCAAACCCGGATGACTTCAACCCCTACGCCTGGGCGCGGGCCGTGCCGAAGGTCTCTCCGATCATCCACATCAAGCAAAGCCTGACGGACAAGGGCGGCCATCACCCCTTTACCGCCGCCTTCAACGCCAAGGGCCGCATCCATCCAGAACCTCTGTTGCAGGCCTTCGCCGACGGGGGGGCCAAAGACAACGAAATCTGCCTGGAACTGTCCTTCAAAGAGCGCGAGCCGAACGACCGTGAGGTTATCCCTCAAATCGCGGAAAGTATCGCTTTCTGGGCCCCGCATATCGACACAGGCGTTCAAGACCTGCATATCTGACCCAAAACAAAGGTTCCCTGATGCCCCCTTTCGCCTTCATGATCGCGACCGAGATCCTGTTCGGGCGCGGTATGTCGGCCAATGCTGCCATGCGTGCGGCGGCGCTGGGTCGCCATGTGTTCCTTGTTCACGGTGCCAATCCAGCCCGCGTCGATTGGCTGGCCACGGCACTGCACGCCCACGGCTGCACGGTCACCCGCTTTTCGGTTGCCAAGGAACCCGACACCACCCTTCTTGCTGCGGCTATCCTTGCCGCGATGGGGGCCGAGGTTGTCGTAGCGCTCGGCGGGGGGGCGGTGATTGACACTGGCAAAGCCGTGGCCGCGATGGTGCCTGCGACCCGCCCCCTGATGGATCATCTGGAGGTGGCAGGCAAAGGCCTGCCGCTTGATCACGCGCCGCTGCCCTTTGTGGCCGTTCCCACCACGGCCGGAACCGGGGCCGAAGTCACCCGCAATGCCGTCATCGGCGTGCCCGAACACCGCCGCAAAGTCTCGCTTCGCGACCCGCGCATGGTGCCGCGTCTGGCGATCATTGACCCCGCGCTGACCGACCGGACGCCGAAAGCCATCACCCTCGCCTCTGGTCTTGACGCCATCACGCAGGTGATCGAGCCTTATATCTGCCTCCGCGCCAACCCCCTGACCGATGCGCTGTGCATCGACGCCATCCCGCGTGGTCTGAATGCCCTGCTGCGCCTGATGCAGGCCGAAGACCCGGGCGCCCGTGACGAGATGGCCTGGGTCAGCCTGTGCGGCGGCCTGGCGCTGGCCAATGCGGGCTTGGGTGTCATCCACGGCCTTGCGGGGCCGCTGGGCGGCCTGAAGCCCGCGCCGCATGGTGCAATCTGCGGCGCACTTTTGCCGCATGGGCTGGCGGTGAACCGCACGAAAGTCACCGACCCGGCCAAAATCAACCTGGTCCTGCGCTGGATTGCAGATGCGTTTCAGACCGAAGATCCGCTGCCAAGCCTTGCCCGCTGGTCGCGCGGCAACGGCCTGCCCACCCTGGCCGAAATGGGCCTGACGCCGCAGGATTGTGCCCTTGCAGCCGAGGCGGCGCTGACCTCGTCTTCGATGCAGGCCAACCCAGCCAAGCTTGACCTTTCCGACCTGCACACCATCCTGGATGCCGCATGACGCCCGTGAACCTGCCCATCGACCCCGAGGAAAGCCTCGCCACGCGGGCGGCATGGCTGCACTATGTCGGCGGCATGACGCAGGCGGCGGTGGCCAAGCGGCTGGGCGTGCCAAGCGTCAAGGCGCACCGTCTGATCGCCCGCGCCGTGGCGGATGGGCGGGTCAAGGTCACCATTGACGGCGCGATGATCGAATGTGTCGAGCTGGAAAACCGCCTCGCCACCCGCTTCGGTCTGGATATCTGCGAGGTGGCCCCCGATCTTGACGAGGCGGGCATCCCCTTTCGCGCCCTCGCCATGGCCGCCGCGGGCTTCCTGCGGCGCGAGATTGATCGCGGCGAGGCGCAGGTCATAGGCCTTGGCCACGGACGAACCCTTGCGGCCACCGTCCAGCAACTGCCGCGACTTGATGCCCCGAAATTGCGTTTTGTCTCACTTTTCGGAGGCCTGACGCGGAACTACTCTGCCAACCCGCATGACGTCATGCACCGCATCGCCGAAAAGACCGGCGCGCGGGCCTATGTCTTGCCGGTGCCCTTCTTTGCGAACACGGCGGATGACCGCGAGGTTCTTCTGGCCCAACGTGGCGTGGCCGAGGTCTTTGAACTTGCCGCCAGTGCGGAGCTGAAGCTGACCGGGATCGGTACGGTCGATGACAATGCCCAACTTGTCACCTCTGGCATGATCGAACCGAAAGAGGCCCACGCCATCCACTCCGGTGGCGGTGTGGGTGAGCTGCTTGGCCACTTCTTCGATGCGCAGGGCCGCGTCTTGCAGACCGCATTGACCGCCCGGACCCTGACCGTGGCCTTCACCCCCGACAAAGGCCAGATCGTTGCCGTGGCAGGCGGGGCCGACAAGGTTCAGGCGATAAAGGCCGTCCTTATCAGCCGCCATTTGAAGGGCCTTATCACGGATGAACGCACGGCAAAGGCGCTGCTGGCATGACCCCACCTTTGCTTTTCACCGTTGCCACGACGACCAAAGACACCTCCCGCGCGCCGCCCGCCCACGCTTGCACCGCGTTGCGGCTTGCTCAAGAACAGGAATGCCCATGAAACAGGTCTGGATCGGCACCAGCTGGAAGATGAACAAGACCCTGCAACAGGCGCAGGCCTTTGCCCGTGGCCTGCCCGCAAAGGGCCCCTCTGGCATCCAGCGTTTTGTCATCCCGCCCTTCACGGCCATGCGCGAGGTGAAGGCAATGCTGGCGCACACCTCGGTCAAGGTTGGGGCGCAGAACATGCATTGGGCGGATGACGGGGCATGGACGGGCGAAATTTCTGCCCCGATGCTGAAGGATTGCGGCTTGGACATTGTAGAACTGGGTCATTCGGAGCGGCGCGAATTCTTTGGCGAGACGGATGAGACTGTCGGCCTGAAGGTCGAAGCTGCCGTCCGCCACGGTCTTACTCCGCTGATCTGCATCGGTGAAACCCTGACCCAGCGTGAAGCGGGCGATGCACGGGCCGTGCTGGAAACCCAGGTGCGTGGCGCTTTGGGCAAGCTGTCTGACCGCCAGAAATCTGCCCCGGTGCTGCTGGCCTATGAACCCGTCTGGGCGATCGGCGCCAAGGGCATTCCCGCAACCTCGGACTATGCCGATGCGCGGCAGGCCGAAGTCATTGCCGTGGCCGCTGACGTGCTGGGCCGCAGGGTCCCCTGCCTTTACGGCGGCTCGGTCAATCCGGGCAACTGCGAGGACCTGATTCAATGTCCGCATATCGACGGGCTGTTCATCGGGCGTTCGGCCTGGGACGTCGAAGGCTATCTCGACATTCTGGCCCGCTGCGCCCTCAAACTGTAGGGCCTGTGGACATGTAGCGAAGTGCTATGATGGTCGCGGCGATGTTTCATGTTGCGCGATAGCTGGTATCGGTTTTGTCATACCTTGTGTTCACGCCCCTGAACTCCTTGATCTTGCTGAAATAGTTTTCGATG
>JAYSQA010000365.1:0-46857 GCA_043721775.1 Rhodobacterales bacterium | reverse complement strand
TCGTCATGCGCTAGGTCGGGGGTGTGGGTTTGCCCATGCGCCACGACTAACACCATGGAGTCACGCAGGGAATCCCCAACGAGTCGTGCAACAGAGCCGGATACCCCGAAAAACCGCACTTTCCGAACGTGGCGTTTACGACCGCGCTTACCGCATTGGTAGATCACGAAAATTGACTGCAATTCTTGCGGGTTAATTAACCTCTGGGTGAACATGTTTGCCTAGGTTTTGCCAGTGCAATGCCCGAATTGCCGGTAGGAGAGGTCCGAAATGATCCCGAATCGTTGGATAGCTGCAAGTGCAGTCCTGCAAAGACTGCTTGGCCATTTGCGCCGACCCGAGCTGATGGTGTTCGTGCCGGCTTTGACGCTTGCGGCGTTCTGGGTCGGAGGCGAACGCAGCCTGATCGTTGTGGCGCTGGTTGCGCCCTTGCTGTTCGCCATGGCAGGGGCTTTTCGATTCTCGTCTGGCGGGCAGATGCCTTTTCCCGATGCGCTGACAGGATTGGCCCTTCGACCGCAAATCATTGGAATGATGGACAAGATTCTGGCGGATGGGCTGAATACCGGGATGACGACGGCCTGCGTGGTCGTACAATTTGACGATATGGATGAACTGGTCGACCGCCACGGCCGCGCCGCCCAGACCGAGATTTTGACTCGCTGTGCTGAGCGTATGTGTTCCGTGCTGCGCGGAGGCGATACGGTGGCACGGCTGGAAGGCGGCGGCTTTGCGGTGGCATTGGGTCCGGTGCGACGGCTTGATCTGGAGATGGCGGTGCAACTTTGCGCCCGCCTGCAATCGGCGCTGACCACGCCGATCAGCCTGAACGGCGCCCGGCTTTATGTGTCAGCCTCCCTTGGTTTTTGCATGGGGGAGCGGGCACCACAGCCCACCGGCAGTGCGCTGCTGGATGCCGCACAAGTTGCGGCAGATGAGGCGTTGCGCAACGGCCCCGCTGCCATTCGCGCCTATGCCCCCGACATGACCCGAACCCGCGCTGACCGCGATGCGCTGCGTGAAGAACTTGAAACCGCACTGGATGAAGGCCAGATCCGCGCCCATTTCCAGCCACAGGTTTCTACCGACACCGGAGCGATTTCCGGGTTCGAGGCGCTGGCCCGCTGGCATCACCCAAGCCGTGGCCTGATCGCCCCGGCAGATTTCCTGCCCGCAATCGAGGATTGCGGCCTGTCGTCCAGATTGGGCGAAGTGATGGTCTATAACGCGCTGATGGCGATCAGCCGCTGGGACAAGGCCGGCTTCAAGGTGCCGACAGTAGCGGTGAACTTCTCGAAATCCGAACTTCGCAGCCCCGGCCTTGCAAGCAAGCTGAAATGGGAACTGGACCGTTTTAACCTGTCCGCTGACCGGCTGACCGTCGAGATTCTGGAAACCGTGGTGGCCGATACTGACAATGACGTCATCGTCTCGAACATCGCCGCCATCGCGCAGATGGGCTGTGGCGTCGATCTGGATGATTTTGGCACCGGCCACGCGTCAATCACCTCAATCCGCCGGTTTCAGGTGCGCCGCATCAAGATCGACCGCAGCTTTGTCACGCGGGTGGATGAGGACCGCGAACAGCAGAAGATCGTCTCGGCTGTGCTTTCGATGGCTGAACAGCTGGGGATGGAAACCGTGGCGGAAGGCGTCGAAACCCCGGGGGAGCATACGATGCTGGCCCAACTTGGCTGTGGCCACGTGCAGGGTTTCGGCATTGCCCGCCCAATGCCGGTTGAGGATACACCTGACTGGATCACACGCCACATCTCACGCCACAGCGGTGCGCCCCGCATCGGCAAACGAGCACGGTGACAGACGCTTTGGGAAACGCGCGCTTGAAACAGGTGGTTTTGCGGGGGCCAGCGGGGGCCAAAAGGTCTGTTTTGGCACTTGTCGCAAGGGAGTTCAGCCTGCTCCACCCGGTTTTTGGTGAAAGGCCTTGACCTTTCACCCCCCCTGTCGTTGAACGTCGCCTGATTCAGCTCAAGAACGGCGGTAGTCCCAATGGACGATCAGAACAAGAACCTCCTCCTCGCTACGGTGCTTTCGGCCCTGGTTATCGTGATCTGGTTTGTCGCCGGGCCGATGCTGTTTCCAACCTGGTTCCCCGCCGAAACGCCAGCCACCCTGTCAGCCCTTCCGGCCGTCACGCCCCCGACCGTCGCTGATGCAACGACCGCAACGCCGAAGCTGACCGCCACGGCGGAACCCGAAGCGCCGCGCCTGACGGTGGACACGCCAAAGCTGTCCGGCTCGATCTCGATGCTGGGCGGGCGGATCGACGATCTGTCGCTGAAAACCTATCATGAGACGGTGGACACGGCCTCGCCGAACGTTCGGCTGCTGTCGCCGGTCGGCAAGGACAAACCTTACTATGCCGTCTTCGGCTTTGCCCCCGGCAATGGCTTGACGGAAGCTGACGTGCCCGGAGCGAAAACTGAGTGGAAGCTGACCGCCGGTGCCACGCTTTCGCCGGATCAACCGGTTACGCTGAACTGGGCCAATACCAAGGGCCTGACCTTCACCCGCACCATCGCGGTCGACAAGGACTTCCTGTTTACCGTCACTGATTCTGTCGCCAACGCCGGCACGACCGAAGCACGTCTTGCGCCTTACGGCATCATCGCCCGCCACGGTCTACCCAAGCTGGAAGGCGTCTACGTCGTGCATGAAGGCCCGGTGCGCCGGATTGATGGCGATCTGGAGGAATCCAAATACGCCAGCGTGCCGAAACTGGCTGATTTCGAAGGTGCCAAGGGCGAAGCCGTTGAATCCAAAGGTGATGGCTGGATCGGCTTCACCGACCATTACTGGATGACGACGCTGGTGCCCGAACAGGGCAAGCCCTTCACTGCGGTGACAAAATACACGCCCGACGCCGATATCTACCAGGCCGAGGTGCGCGAACCCCTGATGACCATAGCGCCCGGCGCCTCGGCGCAATCCTCGATCCGGTTCTTTGCCGGGGCGAAAGAGTGGGAGACGATTTCGGCCTATGAGAACAACCCAGGCTGGCTGTCGCGGCTGTTCGGTGCCAAAGTTGACCCGGACAAGATCGCCATCCCGGGCTTCATTGACTCAATTGACTGGGGTTGGTTCTTCTTCCTGACCAAACCGATTTTCTTCGTGCTGCACGCCATGCACGGCTTCATCGGCAACATGGGTCTGGCGATCATCGGCCTGACCTTCATCCTGAAGCTGATTGTGCTGCCGCTGGCCTATAAAAGCTATGTTTCGATGGCCCGCATGAAGGAATTGCAGCCCGAGATGGAGTCGTTAAAGGCCAAAGCCGGGGAAGACAAGCAGAAGTTGCAGCGCGACATGATGGCGCTTTATAAGGAAAAGAAGGTCAATCCGGCGGCCGGCTGCTTGCCGATTTTCTTCCAGATTCCAATTTTCTTCAGCCTTTACAAGGTGATCTACGTCACGATCGAGCTGCGTCAGTCGCCGTTCGTCGGCTGGATCAAAGACCTGTCGATGCCGGACACCTCGTCCTTGTTCAACTTCTTCGGGCTGCTGCCCTGGGCCGTACCAGACGCCACCAGCATGTTGCACACGGTCTTCATCGGCCTGCTGCCGATCCTGCTGGGCGTGTCGATGTGGCTGCAACAAAAGCTGAACCCGGCCCCCGCCGATGCGTCGCAGGCGCAGATCATGGCGTGGATGCCGTGGATATTCATGTTCATGCTGGGGCGATTTGCTAGCGGACTGGTGCTGTACTGGATCACCAACAACACAATTACCTTTACGCAACAGTACCTTATCATGTGGAGCCACGGACGTCGGCCTGACATCTTCGGCAACATCCGCGCCAAGGCCAAGCCTGCGGCGGCGGTGCCTGCCAACTCACCAAAGGCACCGAAGAAGAAATGACAGGTCGCCTGGCCCATATCTACCGCCACCCGATCAAAGCCCACGGACGCGAGGCTCTCGCGTCCGTCGTGCTTTCGGCGGGGGCTTGCCTGCCGTGGGATCGTCGGTGGGCCTTGGCGCATGAGGCCGCAAAAATCTCGCCGGGTTGGAACAATTGCAACAGCTTCCTGCGCGGGGTGAAGTCGCCGCAACTGATGGCGATGGAGGCGCGGTTTGATGAGGAAAGTCAGACGGTTCACCTGTCGCATCCGCTGATTGGCGCGCTGTCGGTGAACCCGGATCGCGACGAAGATGCCGCCCGGTTGATTGACTGGGTACGGCCTTTGGTTCCGGACAATCGCGCGCAGCCGGTCAAGGTGGTGCGGTTTGACGGGGGCATGACGGACAACGTCTATCCGACGGTGTCGATTCTGAACCTGTCCTCGCTGGCTGATCTGTCGGAGCGGATGGGAATGGACCTGTCCATCCATCGCTGGCGGGCGAATTTCTGGATCGACGGAGCGAAGCCTTGGCAGGAATTTGACTGGATTGGCGAGAGGTTAGCGATTGGCGATACCGTCTTGGAAGTCTCTGAACGCATTGGCCGTTGCCGTGCGACGTGCGTGAACCCGACCTCGGGTGAAGTTGAGGGGGAGACTTTGGCTGCCCTGTCCTCGGCCTTCGGCCATACCGATTTCGGCATTTTTGCCAAGGTCGTTCAGGGCGGCGCAATCGCCGTGGGCGACAGATGGAGCCTGATATGAGTTTGACATTCCCGCAGGCCGACGAGCCGGAATTTGACGCCAAAGTGAAGGGTCGCTTGCTGTTTGCAGGCCCCGTTGACTTCCTAAAAGGCGTGGTGGCGATGGTGCATATGCCCCCCGCCGACCGGCTGGAGGTGTGCTTTGCGGGCCGGTCGAACGTTGGCAAATCAAGTCTGATCAATGCTTTGACCGGACGGAAGAACCTTGCGCGCGCCTCCAACACTCCGGGGCGGACGCAAGAGATCAACTTCTTTACACTGGGCGAAGAACGCTATTTGGTCGACCTTCCGGGCTATGGTTATGCTGAGGCGCCGGTGGCGGTGGTGGCCAAGTGGCAGGCGCTGTTGAAGCAATATCTGGCCGGGCGGCAGACGCTGCGGCGGGCTTTTGTGCTGATTGATACGCGGCATGGCGTGAAAGAGGTCGATGAAGAGATTCTGACGCTGCTCGACCGCTCTGCCGTGACGTTTCAGGTGGTGATGACCAAGGCTGACAAGGTGAACACCGCCACGCGAGAGGCGAATATTGCACAAGTACAGGATGCGCTGAAAAAACATCCGGCGGCGTTCAATGAAATCATCGTGACCTCATCCGAGAAGGGTGAAGGCATCGAAACGCTGCGGGCGATCATTGCGACGCTGGAATAGGCGTTGTGTGGGTTGATCAGCGCAAACCGCAGGGTAATCCGGTCATCAAGGCGCCTTTGTTTGCGCAAGACGCAACGGGCGTTAACCATACCTTGCTGATCAGACGTGCTGCGCGCCGTTGACCTGCAATTCAGCGCCGGAAATGTAGCTGCTTTGGTCGGAACAGAGGAACCAGATGGCATCGGCCACTTCCCTCGGCTGACCCAAGCGCTGCATCGGCAGCTTCTCGACGATCTTGTCGGTGCCGGGGGAGAGGATGGCAGTTTCAATCTCACCCGGGGCGATGGCATTGACGCGGACGCCGAGCGGGCCGAAGTCGTGCGCCATTTCACGGGTCAGGGCGGCGAGGGCGGCTTTCGACGTGGAATAGGCGGCCCCGGCGAAGGGGTGGACGCGGCTTCCGGCAATCGACGTGACGTTGACGACCGAGCCTTTGGCAGCGGAAAGTTCATCCATCAGGCCACGCGCCAGCACGATAGAGGCGAAAAAGTTGACGTGGAAGACCTGCCCCCAGGTGCGCAAGTCGGTGGTCAGTGTCGAAAGGCGTGCGCCGCCGGGACCTTTGGGGCTGATGCCCGCGTTGTTGACCAGTGCGTCAAGCCGTCCGCCAATCTTGGACTTGATGACCTGCAAGCCAGCGATGGTCTTGTCAGGGCTGGCAAGGTCGATCTGGATATGATTCTCCTCTCCGCCCGGCCAGGGGCAGCGGGCGTCGAAGGGTTGGCGGGAACAGGTCAGCACGCGCCAGCCCTCTGCCGAAAAGCGTTTCACGGTGGCGTGGCCGATACCACGCGAGGCCCCGGTCAGGACGAGGGTTTTCTGATATGTCATCATGGTCTCCTGTTAAAACCTTACTAATATACTCAGGCTTTGCAAGACATTCTTCACGCGACAGAGGTGGGGTTGGCAGAAGTGGGTAAACGTCCTAATTGGGGCCAGCAACCCGGAGTGCATGATGAAAGCCCAAACCGTGAGCCGTGAAACCGCCCTGACCACCGCCAAAATGCTGTCTGAAACGCTGCCGCACCTGTTGCGCTTTTCGGGCGCTGTGGTCGTGGTGAAATTTGGCGGCAACGCGATGGGGGATGATGCCGCAATGGCAGAGTTTGCCCGCGACATCGTACTGATGAAACAGGTCGGCGTGAACCCGGTGGTGGTGCATGGCGGCGGGCCGATGATCAACGAGATGCTGGCCAAGCTGGGCATCAAGTCCGAGTTTGTCCGCGGCAAGCGGGTGACCGACAAGGCCACGGTTCAGGTGGTTGAGATGATTCTGTCGGGATTGGTCAACAAGCGTATCGTGCAGGCTATCATGGATGCGGGTGGGCGGGCCGTGGGGATTTCGGGCAAGGATGATGACCTGATGGTCTGTGTCGCCGACGATCCGGAATTGGGCTATGTCGGCCGCCCGGTCGAGATGAACGTGCAGGTGCTGCGCGATCTGTACAAGGCCGGGATCATTCCGGTGGTCGCTCCGGTCGCGACGGGCATGGCGGATAATGAGACGTTCAACGTGAACGGTGATACGGCGGCGGGGGCGATTGCGGGGGCCTTGCAAGCGGACCGGCTGCTGTTGCTGACCGACGTGGCGGGCGTGAAGAATGCCGCTGGTGAGGTGATGACCAATATCAGCCCGGAGGAAATCCGGGCGATGATCGCCGATGGCACGATTGCGGGGGGGATGATCCCCAAGACCGAAACGGCATTGCTGGCGCTGGAACAGGGTGTCAGGGCGGTGACAATTCTGGACGGGCGGTTGCCCAATGCCTCGATTGTAGAACTGTTCACCGATCATGGCGCTGGCAGCCAGATCAGGTCGACTGCGCCGAGGGTCAAGCCGCATGTGAAGCGGGGATGACGCTGGCAGCGGCGCTGGAACCGCATTGTCTGGAGGTTCTTGGCGGGTTCGCGGTGGCCGACGGGGAAACCGGTTTCCCCAAGGGCACGCAAACCTTGCTGTTGCTGGGGCCGAAGGAGCCGGGGTCCTGGGCGCATATCAAGGCGCAACCGGAATGGGGCGGGCCGGACCCGGTGGATCGCTGGTCGCGGCGGGTGATTGGCGGGGTCGCCTGTGATCTGGGGGCAAAGGCGCTGTTTCCGTTTGGCAGGCCGCCGTATCAGCCGTTTTACAGCTGGGCACTGCGGACTGGGCGGGTTTGGGATAGCCCGGTTAAGCTGCTGGTCCATGCCAGCCAAGGGTTGATGGTCAGCTTTCGTGGAGCCTTGGCGCTGAAGGAAGCGGTGGAGGTGCCCGAGGCGCTGCCGAAGCCCTGTGGGGCTTGTGTGCAGCCTTGCCTGACGGCCTGCCCTGCGGCGGTGCTGACCGGAGTTGGGTATGATGTGCCGGGGTGTCATGGCTATCTGGATGCGCCGGACGGGGCGGACTGTCTGAATGGCGGATGTGTGGTGCGGCGCTCTTGCCCCGCAGGCTCTGGCTATGCAAGGATGGCTGAACAGTCAGCCTATCATATGAGGCAGTTCCACCGATGAAGCGTTTGATCCTGACCCGCCATGCGAAATCCAGCTGGGATGATCCAGCAACGCCTGACCACGACCGACCGTTGAACGAACGCGGCCGCGCGGCTGCGGCGGAACTGGGGGTCTGGTTGGCCTCTCGCGGGGCGATACCGGGTGAGGTGCTTTGCTCGGACGCGCTGCGCACGCGCAAGACGTGGTCTGGCGTGGCTCCGGCACTGCCGGGGACGCCGATTTTGAACCTGAAGCCCGCGCTTTATCATGCCGGGCCGGATGTGATGCTGGCGGTGCTGCGCAACGCGACGGACGACTGCGTGATGATGATCGGGCACAATCCAGGAATTGCCGAGTTTGCCGCACGGCTGGTGGCGCAGGCGCCGCTGCATGACGAATTTGGCAGGTATCCGACAGGGGCGACGCTGGTGGTGGATTTCAACGCCGAAGCTTGGGCCGATGTGGCCTTTGGCCAGGGCGCGGTGGTGGATTTCGTGGTGCCAAGCGAGGTTCTTGCAGGATAGAAGCATGGGCAGATTGCCCATCCTACCTTGTACAGCTGGTCCGCCTGCGTAGGGTGTGGTTTGACCACACCCCTCCAGTCAGTGGCCGAGAATTTGGCTGAGGAACAGTTTGGTCCGGTCGGATTTCGGATTGTTGAAAAACTCGCGCGGTTCGTTCTGCTCGACGATCTGCCCCTGATCCATGAAAATCACCCGGTTGGCCACGGCCTGCGCGAAGCCCATTTCGTGGGTAACGCAAAGCATGGTCATGCCCTCTTTCGCCAGATCAATCATGGTGTCGAGCACCTCTTTGATCATTTCGGGGTCAAGGGCCGAGGTCGGTTCATCAAAAAGCATGATGCGGGGCTTCATGCACAGACTGCGGGCAATGGCCACGCGCTGTTGTTGGCCACCCGACAATTGACCGGGGTATTTGTGCGCCTGTTCGGGGATTTTCACCTTGCTAAGGAAGTACATGGCGGTCTCTTCCGCCTCGCGTTTCGGGATCTTGCGAACCCAGATCGGCGCAAGGGTCAGGTTCTCCAGAATGGTCAGGTGCGGGAACAGGTTGAAGTGTTGGAACACCATGCCAACTTCAGACCGCACCTTGTCGATGTTCTTCAGGTCGTTGGTCAGTTCGGTGCCATCCACCACGATCTGGCCCTGCTGATGCTCTTCCAGCCTATTGATGCAGCGGATCAGGGTGGATTTGCCGGAACCTGAAGGCCCGCAGATCACGATCCTTTCACCCTTTTGCACCGTCATGTTGATGTCGCGCAGCACGTGGAAGGTGCCGTACCATTTGTTCATCGCCATAATCTGCACGGCCACTTCGTCGGAGACGGTCAAGTTGGCAGGGTTTGGAATTGTGAGTTGGTTTGCCATCTTCGGCTCCTATTGGTGGTCGGTTCTAAGCTTGCGCTCAAGATACAGGGAATAACGGGACATGCCGTAGCAGGCGGCAAAGAAGATCACGCCGACGAAGATGTAGGGCTCCCAGTAGATGCCCTTCCAGTTGATGTCAGCGCGCACGATGGTGGTGATGCCGCGCAACGGGTCTTGCAGACCGACGAAGGATACAAGCGTAGTATCCTTGAACAGGCCGATGAAGGTGGAGACGATGCCGGGGATCGAGACCTTCAACGACTGCGGCATGATGATCAGGCGCTGTGCCTGCCAGTAATCCATCCCCAAGGCATCCGCCGCCTCGTACTGGCCTTTCGGCAGGGCCGCGAGGCCACCGCGGATCACCTCGGCGTTGTAGGCGGCCGAGAAAAGGGTGACGAGGATGATCACGCGCAGGATCAGGTCGAACTGGACCTGCGGCGGCAGGAAGTATTGCAGCAGCAGCGAGGCCGTGAAGAGCATGGTGATCAAGGGCACGCCACGCACGAATTCGATGAATGCCACCGAAAGGGTCTTGATCAGGAACATGTCAGATTGCCGCCCCAAGGCGAGCAGGATGCCGATTGGCAGCGAGATTGAGATGGACGAGACGCCAATCAGGAAGGCCAGCAGGAAGCCGCCGAACTTGTCAGAATCCACAGGTTGGATCGACAGGGCGGCAATCTGTTGCAGGGCCACCAAAACATAGCCGTCCAGCGCAATCCACCAGATGACAGCCACCACCACCGCTATGGACGTGGCCACCACCACGCCAAGGCGACCACTAAGCGCCCGGTAGACCAGCACCAGAATGCCGAAGCCCGCCAGCGCCAGGATCGGCTTCCAAATAGAGCCGCCCCACAGCAGCCAGACCGTGGCGAAGGGGTACAGGGCGGTCGCCACCAGCAGATAGCGCGGTGCCAGCAGGGCCACGGCGACGGATGCCAGCATAATGGCGCTGCACAGGGCGAAGATGCCCCACGAGCCTTGCGCCAGTGCCAGACCGATAATGGTCAGCACCGCGACTGTGCCCACCAGTTTGACCGAGCCGCGCAGGTTGTCAGAAAACAGGATCGGCGCCATGGCCACGAACAACAGGCCGAAGTTGAGGATCGGGCGCCAGTAAATCTCGGGCGGGTAGAAGCCGTAGATCCACTGATACCAGCGGGCATGGATCATGGCCCAGCAGCCGCCACCGGCATCGGGGCCAAAGTTCGCGGCGATGATGGTGCGGCATTCGGTCAGCGAACTGGCGTTCCAGACGCCGTGCAGCAGCCACGGCAGCGACAGGTTCAGCAGGTAGTAGACGACCAGGATCGACAGCAGCGTCAGGCTCGTGTTGAGCGGGCCCGAGAACAGGTTCTCGCGCACCCACTTCACCAACCCGCTTTGCGACACGGGTGGGGCTTGCGGCGGCAGCATTTCGGTGCGGATGTATTGCATCTTAACGCTCCTTCAGTTTGACGGAGGAGTTGTAGGCATTGGCCAGCGCCGAGATGATCAGGCTGATGATCAGGTAGATCATCATCATCAGAACCATGCACTCCAGTTCACGACCCGTCTGGTTCAGCGTGATGCCGCCCAAAGTGCCGCGCAGGTCAAGGTAGCTGACCGCGATGCCCAATGAGGTGTCTTTGGTCAGCGACAACCATTGCGAGATCATTGGCGGGATGATGACGCGCAGCGCTTGCGGCATGATGATCAGGCTCATGGTGCGGCCAGGACGCAGGCCAAGGGCGAAGGCAGCTTCGGATTGCCCACGGGATATGGCCTGAATGCCAGAGCGGACAATCTCGGCGGTGATGGCAGCGTAATACAGACTCAACGAGATGGTCAGCGAGGTGAATGCGTGGTCAAAGCTGAGGCCGCCCGAAAAATTGAAGCCCTTGAAAACCGGGTAATCAAGGTGAAAGCCCATGGCAATCAGGGCTGCAAGTGTCGGCATGATCAGGATGACGCTGCTTTGCCACCAGGTTGTGGGGCGCACCCCGGTTGCTTCTTGCACCGCTTTAACGCGGCGCAGGAACAGGCGGTTGGCCCGGAATGACAGGCCGATCAGCACCATGATTGCCAAAAGCGAGGTTTCGACAGTGAACCACGGCGTCTCGATTGACGGTAGTGGGCGGTCCAGCATCGGCATCGGCACGTTCGACGACCGGTTGGTGACGGCGACAGAGTTCCAGAAGTTCATATCCGCCTTGGCCACGCCATCTATGACCTTGAAATCCTTGGGCTGCGGACGGCTTTCAGAGAAGATGGCACTGGTCAGGATGATCCAGAGCAGCAGGGGCACGTTGCGGAACATCTCGACATAGACGCCGACCAGCCGCGACACGATCCAGTTTTTCGACAGGCGCAGGATGCCCAGAAACACCCCCAGCACGGTGGACAGGATAGATCCGACAACGGCCACGACCATCGTGTTGATCAGCCCGACAAAGGCGGCGCGGATGTGCGGGCTGTCGTTCGTGTAGGGGATCAGGTGCTGGCCGATGTCATAACCGGCACGGCGCCACAGAAAGCTGAAGTCGATGTCCTTGCCTTTCAGCGCAAGGTTTGACCGCGCATTCTCCATCAGCCAAGCCGCGATGAGAAGGGCTATGATCAGCACGATCACCTGAATGGTGATGGCCCGGTAGCGCGTATCGTATATGAGAGCGGAGAGCCGAAACGCTGGTTTCGGCAGGTCATTGGCCACAGCCATGTATTTCCCCCTGGCGCCGTTTGTCCGGTTTTCCGGTTATGCGCCCTGCTGATGCAAGGTCGCTACGGGCATTATATGAAAAGGGCGCGACCTGTCGGTCGCGCCCAAGATCCATTTACCGGAACGGCGGAGAGTATTGCAGGCCGCCCTGGGTCCACAGCGCATTCAGGCCGCGTGCCAGTTTGATCGGGGTGGCAGCGCCGATGTTGGCTTCAAAAATCTCACCATAGTTGCCGTTGGCGGCAATGGCGTTCTTGGCCCAAGCGTTGTCCAGACCCATCATCTTGCCTTCATCGCCTTCAATGCCAAGGATCCGGCGAACTTCCGGGTCGGTGGTCGAGGTGGCGACTTCTTCGATATTGGCTTTGGTGATGCCTTTTTCTTCGGCAGCCAGCAGCGCGTAGAAGGTCCAGCGGACGATATCGCCCCAGTTGTTGTCGCCATGGCGAACCAACGGGCCAAGCGGCTCTTTCGAGATAATTTCCGGCAGGATCACATAGTCATCGGGCTTGGGAAGTGTTGCGCGTGAAGCGGCAAGGCCCGAAGCGTCGGTCGTGTAGGCATCGCAGGCCCCGGCAAGGAACTGGCGCTGTGCGTCGGCGTCATCGGCCACGTTGACGGGCGTGTACTTGATGTTGTTGGACTTGAAGTAGTCCGCCAGGTTCAGTTCGGTCGTCGTACCGGTTTGAATGCAGATCGTGGCACCATCAAGTTCCTTGGCAGAAGACACGCCCAGGTCTTTGCGGACCATGAAGCCCTGACCGTCGTAATAGTTCACGCCTGCCCAATCAAACTTCAGGTCGGTGTCGCGCGAATAGGTCCAGGTCGAGGTGCGGACCAGAAGGTCAACTTCGCCCGAAGCCAGTGCAGTGAAGCGGGTTTCGCCCGTGGTGGGCACGTATTTCACTTTCGACTGGTCGCCGAAGATGGCGGCGGCGACGGCTTTGCAGATATCGACGTCAAAGCCCTGATAATCGCCATTGGCGTCCGGCGCACCAAAGCCGGTCAGGCCGGTGTGCACGCCGCAATTCAACACGCCACGCGCCTTCACGTCGTCCAGCGTGCCTGCGGCGGCGATGCCAGCCAGCAAGGCGCCCGTGGCGAGCGTGCCGAAGAATACCGTATTCTTCATAGATGTCTCCCTGAAGCCCCATTGGGGGGTTGATTATGCTTGCCTGCCTTTTGAGCAGAGACCGGCAGCTTTTGCCGCCAGTATCGCCGATCATCTGCCATTGCCCTTTAAAAGGTCAAGTCTTTACGCCCGAAGCGCTTGGGATCAGCCAATGTGATGAAAAAAAGGCCCTGATCGGGGCTTGAGCCAGCTTTGGCCTGATGGATTGGCAGGTCGGTTACCCGCAGAAGGAATAAAATCGCGACGCGTGGTGAAATGCTTCCTGCTTCAGGGCGGCGGCGGCGGCGGCGTCTTCATCCTCGCCCCATAGGTCAATCTGCCAGTCTTCGTCGATTCGAGACAAGCTCCAGCCCTCTGCCGCGCTGATGTGGCCGTGTCCCACCGCGAAGGACAGTACAAGCGACCCCGAGATCGAGACGAGGTCATGGAAGGCGGCAAGGCGGAAATTGCCAAGGTCCAGCACCTGTTGGTGCAGGTGTTTCATCACCGCAGAGTCTTGTGCGACATGCACGATGCCTGCGGTGGTCTTGAGCGGCGCTTGCAGGGCATCAGCGGCCCAAAGCAGCATCGGATCCCAGGCCTGCGCCTGGCGGGCGATCAGTTTGGGCGGATGGGTTGCGCGGTAGCACAGATGGTCGGTCTCGCCATATGCGGTCAGCAGGGTTGCGACCTCGTCATACTGCGGCACGACCTTGTCGATGGCGGAATTGGCCATGCGGGTGACGGGCATGGTTTCAGGGTTCACAAGGCCGGTCTGGGCATCCCATTCCTGTGCTATCAGCGATGCCAGCGCTTCGGTCGGCAACAGCAGCGGTTGCTTGGCCGGGGTTTTCACCGGGCGATTGTCCAGATGCACGGCAAAGCCGCCGTCTTGGGCGACGACGGCGGCGGCTTTCCAAAAGCGTTTGGGTTTCCAGTTTGACATCAGTTGCCTGCGAAAGGGTCGGCCGGAACGTCCTTTTCGTTCCAGTCGAGCATTTTCCAGGTTTTCGCCATATGGTCGGGCAAGGGGGCGGTGAAGGTCATCATCTCACCGGTCACGGGGTGTTCCACGGTCAGGCTGCGGGCGTGCAAGTGCAGCTTGCGCGACACGTCGCCGCCGATCGAAGCACCCCAGCCGTCACCCATGTTGTCAGCCGTGTTGCCGCCGTATTTGCCATCACCGGCAATGGGATGGCCCATTTCCGCCATGTGGGCGCGCAATTGGTGGGTGCGGCCCGTAACAGGCTCCAACGCCATCCAAGACATGCGGGCACCAAGGAACCACAGGGTGAAAAAATCAGTCTGGGCGCGCTTGGCATCCGGGAAATCGGCCATCTTGGCCGGGTGGATGCATAGCATCTTTTCGCCCTCACCCCGGCCACCGGGGGCTTTCATCAGGCCGTATTTGATGGAACCCTGTTTCGGGTTAGGCACACCGGCCACCAGCGCCCAATAGATCTTGCGGGTATTGCGGTGGCGCAGGGCTTCCGACAGGCGGCGCGCCACACGGTCCGTGCGGGCCAGCATCAGAAGGCCAGAGGTGTCCTTATCCAGCCGGTGCACCAGCTTGGGCTTGTCCTTGTAGCCAAATTTCAGGGCCTCCGAGAGGCCATCGACATGGCGGTCGCCCATGCCGGAGCCGCCTTGGCTGGCAAGGCCAGCGGGCTTGTTCAGGATGATCATGTGGTCATCCTTCCAAAGGACAGCATTCTGAATCATCTTGGTGTCAGCGGCGCTGATCTTGCCCTCCGGGGCAAATTCCGGCGCGGGTGTGTCGGGCAACGGCGGGATGCGAACGGTCTGGCCGGGCAACACGTGGTCAGACGCCTTGACGCGGCCCGAATCGACCCGGACCTGCCCGGTGCGGCACATCTTTTCGATGGCGCCTTGGGTAATCTGGGGAAACAGCCGCTTCATCCAGCGATCAAGGCGCTGTTCGCCCTCGTCTTCAGTCACGGTGATCAGTTGAACGGCGCTCATGGCGTTAGCCTTTCGGTGACGGTAGCACCCAGGGCTACGGCAAGAAGGGAAAGAACGACGGAGGCTGCGACATAGGCCAGGGCAGTGCCGCCCTGCCCTGCGTGCCACAGCTTCAACGCGTCCAGCGAAAAGGCGGAAAAGGTGGTGAAACCGCCAAGGACTCCGGTCATCAGCAAGGGTGACAGATGCATGCGGTTGGAGAGGAAGATAAACAGCACGCCCATGGCGAAGCTGCCCGCAACGTTGACCGCAAGCGTGGCCAAGGGCGCGCCCACCGTGGAAACGGCAAGATAGCGCAACACAGAGCCGAGCGCGCCGCCGATGGCGACTTGGGTTAGAGTCCAGATCATCAGATTTCCTTGGGTCTTGCGCGCGGAATTGTCAATCGAAAGGCGAATTCGGGCGACGTGGTCAAGAATTTTCGACGGAAATTTTTAGCCGTCCTGCCGTTTGGCGCGCAGCTTGGCGAAGTACTCGATGCGCTTGCCCAGTTCGCGTTCAAAGCCGCGTTCGGCGGGGGCGTAGTAGACCGGACGCTTCATATCTTCGGGGAAGTAGTTCTGGCCGGAAAAACCGTCTTCCTGATCGTGGTCATAGGCATAGGCGGCCCCGTAGCCCAGCGACTTCATCAGCTTGGTGGGGGCGTTGCGGATGTGCAGCGGCGGGGGAAGCGAGCCTGTCTGCCGGGCGGCCTCTCGCGCCGCATTGTAGGCCTTGTAGACGCCGTTCGATTTGGGGGCGAGAGCGAGGTAGACCAGTGCCTGCGCAAGCGCCAGTTCGCCTTCCGGGCTGCCAAGCCGTTCATAGGTTTGCCAGCTTGCAAGGCAGATTTCCTGAGCCTGCGGGTCAGCCAGCCCGATATCCTCAACCGCCATGCGGGTGATACGGCGGGCGAGGAAACGCGGGTCCTCGCCGCCTTCCAGCATCCGGGCGAACCAGTAAAGAGCGGCATCGGGGTCAGAGCCGCGCACAGATTTGTGCAGGGCGGAGATAAGGTTGTAGTGCTCCTCTCCGGATTTGTCATATTTTGAGGCGCGGCGCATCAGGCGGGTGGACAGCTGATCGGATGTCATGGGCTTGATGACGGTCCAGGCCATGATCTGCTCGATCAGGTTCAGCAGGGTACGGCCATCGCCGTCGGCCATTTCGACCAGTGTTTCGCGGGCCGGGCCATCAAGTGGCAGGGCGCGGTTCAGGTCTTTCTCGGCGCGTTGGGCGAGGCGTTCAAGGTCGGTAGGGGTCAGACGCTCAAGGACAATCACCTGCGCGCGCGACAGAAGGGCGGCGTTCAGTTCGAAGCTGGGATTCTCTGTGGTGGCACCGACCAGCAGGATGGTGCCGTCCTCCATATAGGGCAGGAAGCCGTCTTGCTGGGCCTTGTTGAAACGGTGGATTTCGTCGACGAACAGCAGCGTGCCCTGACCGTTCTGGCGGCGGATCTTGGCGGTCTCGAAGACTTTGCGAAGGTCGGGGATGCCGGTGAAAATCGCGCTGATTTGAACGAAATTAAGGTCGGTTTCTTGCGCCAGAAGGCGGGCGATGGTGGTCTTGCCGACGCCCGGCGGGCCCCACAGGATCAGAGACGACAGGCTATGTGCGGCGAGCATCGACCCCAAGGGGCCCTCGGGTGACAGGACATGGGCCTGCCCGATCACCTCGGCCAAGGTACGCGGGCGCAAGCGGTCGGCCAGCGGGCGCGGCGCTTGCGGTGCAGTGTTGGGGGAGTCGAACAGGTCAGCCATGGGGCAAGGTTACGCTTGGCTGGGCGTGAGGGCCAGAGGTCAGAGGTCGAAGGAGGCAAAGACCGGGACGTGGTCGCTGCCCTTCTCCCAAGCACGCACCGGGCGCAGGATGCGGCTGCTGTGGGCGGCTGATGCGATGTCGGGCGTGGCCCAGATGTGATCAAGCCGACGGCCCTTGTCGCCGGCATCCCAATCGGGGCTGCGATAGGACCACCAGCTGTACAGGTTGCCTTCCGGGATATCTTGCCGGGTCACATCGACCCAAGACCCCGAGTCCATCACATCATGCAGGTGTGCCACCTCGATGGGGGTGTGCGAGACGATTTTCAGCAGGCCCTTGTGGTTCCAGACGTCATCTTCACGCGGGGCGATGTTCAGGTCGCCGACAAGGATGGCACGGTCGGGACGTTCCCAGCGGAAGTGGTCGCGCATTTCGGTCAGGAAATCCAGCTTCTGGCCGAACTTCTCATTCTCGGTGCGGTCGGGGATATCGCCACCCGCAGGAACATAGCAGTTGTGAATGGTGATGCCATTTTCCAGCTGGGCCGCCACGTGTCGGGCGTGGCCGAGCGCGGCGAAATCCTTGTCACCGGCATCGACGATGGGCAGTTTTGACAGGATCGCTACACCGTTATAGCCCTTTTGCCCGCGCGCCACCATGTAGCGGTATCCAAGGGCACGGAACTGATCGACCGGGATCAGTTCCACCGGGCTTTTGCATTCTTGCAAGCACAGGATATCGGGCTGCTCTTCACCCATCAGCCGGGCCACCAGACCCTCGCGCAGACGGACCGAGTTGATGTTCCAGGTGGCAAGTGTGAAGGACATGGGCGACGCTCCAAATGCAGACGGCAGAGACTAGGCTCTGCCGCCGCCAGCCTCAAGCCCGCAAAGTTCAGTCGTTCAGGGTGTACGTGGCCAGTTTGCAGACATCCTGGGTGTCATCCACCGTCACGCCATCGGCGGTGACGAAACGGATGTCGTAGTCGCAGACCGTCGCACCATCGGTGATGCCAATCGTACCTTGGGTGCCCGCAGCGACCTTGTCGACCGTCAGGATGTTCGGCCCCCAGGTGTTCGCGTCATGCGATGTCAGATACATCTCTGTCACGTCATGCGACGAGTTGTTGATCAGGGTGAATTGCAGGTCTTCGGCGAAGGCCGGGACTGCGAAAGCAGCAACCGCGAGGGCGGCGAGGGTCAGAAGGCGCATCAGGCTCTCCAAGCTTTGGTCGTATGATCGGGCAGCGGGAATAGCCCTGTGCCCTTGCAGTTATTGGCACAAAGCCGGCTGGCAGGAAACCAAAAAACGCTGAAAAGGTGATACGATGCATTGGCTTGACTTGATCAAGGCCGGTTGCCAGTCTGATGCCATGACGCAGGGACCTGTTTGGCGTAGCCGCGATTTGCGGATGGTGTTTGGCGCTTTGTTGTTCAGCCATCGGGGAACCGGCGTTTATGGCGTAGCCTTTCCGTGGTTTACCACCTTGCGGACGCGCAATCCGTTGCTGATTGGCCTGGTGGCCATGGTGCCGCAATTGCCATGGGTGTTCTTTGCCCTGCCCGCCGAAGTCTGGACGGATCGGGTCGATTGCATTGCCCTTCGGGTTTCATGCGCGGATGCTGATCGTGTCCGCCGTGCTATTCGCCCGGACGCAGGTGCATCCGCGCGCCCGCATCGCACCCGCCGGGTTCTGGCCCGCCCTTCGGGAAGGGTTGAAATGGCTGGGCGAACCGGATATGGCGGCGGCCGGGGTTTGTGCTGGGGCTTTTCAACTTCGTTCATGACCTGATCTGGTCCGTCATGGTGCTTTACGCGCAAGATAGCCTGCATCTGACCGCTGCCGGTACGGTGTGCTGCTATCCGTTCTGGCTTTGGGCGGCCTGCCTGGCGGGCTATGCTTGACGTGGCTGCTGCGGCGGCTTGGGGCACGGCACGGGCTTTCGGTGGCAATCTCTGACTTTTCCCTTGCCACTGCCGTGCTGGTCTTCACCGACACTCAGTGGATTGCCGGGGCGGCCCTGTTCGGCGAGGCTCTTGCCGGCATGTTATGGAACGTCGTCACGGTCAGCTATCGCCGGAGGCATATCCACGCGCCGCTGTTCGGCCGGGTCAACGCGGTGTACCGTTTTCTGGGCTGGTGCCCGCGCCCGTTCGGGTCTTTGCTGGGCGGTGCGCTGGTCGCCGCAGGCGCGGCTTGGGGGCCATTGGCCCTGCATCTGCCCTTTGCTTTTGCAACCATGGGTGGAGTTTTGCTGCTGGCCTATTGCACTCGCCATCTGCATCTGCACTAAAAAAGAGGCCGGGCACTAGGCCCGGCCAGGTCCAACAGGGAGGAGTCGTGCCATAACCCCGACACGACAAGGGGAACCTGCTGCAACAATCACTGCATATTCTTAAGATAGTGTTAGATTCGGGTAATAATAAGCCCTTTGCCCAAATTTATCGTCACCCGTGCAGAATTGTTGCATTTTGACCCGTCAAGCGACCAATTTATAGCCGCCGTTTTCGGTAAGAAGCAGACGGGCGTTGGCCGGATCGGCCTCGATCTTCTGGCGCAGACGGTAGATATGCGTTTCAAGCGTGTGGGTGGTGACACCGGCGTTATAGCCCCAGACCTCGTGCAGCAGCACATCACGGGCCACAACCCCGGATTGCGCGCGGTACAGGAATTTGAGGATATTGGTCTCTTTCTCGGTCAGGCGGATTTTCTTTTCCTTGGCATCCAGCAGCAGCTTTTGCGCGGGCTTGAAGGTGTAGGGACCCATCTGGAAAATGGCATCTTCAGACTGTTCATGCTGACGCAACTGGGCGCGAATACGGGCCAGAAGAACCGGGAATTTGAAGGGCTTGGTGACATAGTCATTGGCACCCGCGTCCAGACCCAGAATGGTGTCCGCGTCCGAGTCGTGCCCCGTCAGCATCAGAACCGGGCACTTGACGCCAGCCTTGCGCATCCGTTTGCACAGCTCGCGGCCATCAGTGTCGGGCAGACCAACATCAAGGATCACAAGGTCATAGGCGGCGGCCTTGGCCTTTTCCATCCCTTCGGCGCCGGTGCGGGCCTCGAACACGTCAAAGTCTTCGGTCATCACCAGTTGTTCGGACAGGGCTTCACGCAGGTCATCGTCATCATCAACCAGCAGGATTTTGCGCAGTGTGGACATCGTGGTCTCCATCGGTGCAGGGCGTTGGGACATGGATGCGCTTGGCCGGGGCCGCTGGCAAGATTTGCAACAAAAGCCTCACGCGGACGTGTCGCTGGGCTGGGGAATGTTTCAAAACCGGTGGCTTGGCTGTAAGAAGTGTTACAGAAAGCAGCAGGAGGCGCCGATGAAACCGCTGGATATGGTTGTTGCGCCCACAGGCCTGCGCTTCTTGGGGCGCAAGCTGCCCTGCACGGTGGGCCGCGGCGGGATCGTTACCGCCAAGCGCGAGGGTGATGGCGCAACGCCAGTCGGGGTGCACCGGATCGTTGGCATGCTGTACCGGCCCGACCGGATGGAGCGGCCGGCTGATTGGGCTTTGCCCATCGGGCCGTCTGACCTGTGGTCGGATGATGTGAAGGACGAAGATTACAACCTGATGGTCCGCGCACCGCACCCGTTCAGCCACGAAGCACTGCGGCGGGCCGATCCACAATATGATCTGGTGCTGATCACCGACTGGAACTGGCCTTCTGCCGTCAAGGGGCGCGGCTCGGCGATCTTCATGCACCGCTGGCGCAGGCCCGGCGCGCCGACAGCAGGTTGCGTGGCGCTGGCACCGCAGGATTTGCTATGGATAGCCCAACGTCTGCGCCCGCAAAGCCGCCTGATCGTGCTAGGCTGACAGGCCTTCCCAAAACGCTTTGGAAGCTGTAAAGTCGGACCCGAGTCGAGGGAGGACGTCAGCATGGCCAAAACGGTAACCGTCGCGGAAGACGAGATTTTCGCGTTGCGTCTGGCGCGCAGTGCGCCTGACCTTTGGCCGATGCTGGAGGCGGTTTACGGCCGCCACGCCGATTATGACAGCTTCAAGGACCGCCTGCTGGCCGCCCTGCACAAGGGCTGGAAGGACCGGCCCAAAGACCTGAAACGGCTGGATTTGCAGCGCGATCTGGAGCCGGACTGGTTTCAGCGGCCCACTATGGCGGGCTATGTCTTCTACATCGACCGCTTTGCCGGCAATTTGAAGGACGTGCTGGGGAAACTCGATTACCTTGAAGACCTTGGCATCACCTACGTGCACTTCATGCCCTGCCTGAAGCCCCGTCCGGGTGACAGCGACGGCGGCTATTCCGTGATGGACTACCGTGAGATCAACCCAAGCTACGGCACGATGGCGGACTTTGAAGATGTTTCAGCGGCGCTGCGGGCGCGGGGAATCTCTGCCTGCGTTGATCTGGTGCTTAATCACACCGCCAAGGAACATGCCTGGGCGCAGGCTGCGGCGAAGGGGGATGCGCGGCATCAGGATTATTACCTGATGTATGATGACCCCGCGATGCCCCGGCAATTTGAGAAAACGCTGGTTGAGATTTTCCCGGACACAGCGCCGGGCAGCTTCACCCATTACCCGCAGTTCGGCAAATGGGTCTGGACCACCTTCAACGAACACCAGTGGGACCTGAACTGGGCCAATCCGGACGTGTTTCTGGAAATTACCGAGATCATGCTGTTCCTCGCCAATCGCGGCGTCGAGGTGCTGCGGCTGGATGCGGTGGCCTTCATGTGGAAACGCCTTGGCACCCGAAGCCAGTCAGAGCCCGAGGTTCACATGCTGCTGCAAGCTCTGCGTGCCTGTTGCCGCATAGCCTGCCCGGCGGTGATCCATCTGGAGGAGGCGATCGTGGCCCCCGCCGAGATGCTTCCCTATCTGGGGCGCGGGCGCCATGATGGCAAAGAGGGCAACCTTGCCTATCACAACTCGCTTATGGTGCAGTATTGGAGCGCTTTGGCCACCCGCGATGCCCGCCTGATGCGGCAGGTGCTGGGCACCCATTTCCCGGAACGGCTGACCAATGCGACCTATGCCACCTATATCCGCGGCCATGACGACATTGGCTGGGCGGTGACGGATGAGGATGCGGGTGCCTTGCACATGTCAGGTGGGGCGCATCGCAATTTCCTGTCGAATTTCTATGAGGGCAGCTTTCCGGGGTCGTTCGCCAAGGGCGCGCTGTTTCAGGTGAACGAAGAGACGGGGGACAAACGAATCTCTGGCAGTTTCGCCTCGCTCGCCGGGTTGGAGCGGGCGGAGGGCGATGCCAGGGCAACAGCACTGGCCGTGCAGCGGATTTTGCTGGGCCATGCCCTGATTGCGGCGTTTGGCGGCATTCCGTTGATTTACATGGGCGATGAACTGGCCACCCTGAACGACTATGGCTATCTGGACGCGCCCGAACATGCCCACGACAGCCGCTGGATTCACCGCCCCAGGATGGATTGGCATCTGGCGCAGTTCCGCCATTCCGATGACAGTGCTGCCGGACTGGTGTTTCGTGGCACCAGACATATCCTCGCCCGACGGAAGGTGACGCAGGCCATTCACGCCGCCCATCCGGTGCAGATCATTGACCCCGGCCTTGATGGCCTCTTCGCCTTTGTCCGCAAGGCGCCAACGGGGGTGATGCTGGGCCTGTTCAACATGACCGAACACTGGCTGCACCTGCCCGAAAGCCTCGCCCGCAGTCACGGGGTGACGCTAATGCATGATGCCTTGTCAGATCATGCGGTAACCGCGCACGACGGCATGATTGCCTTGCCGCCCTATGCGCGGGTGTGGCTGACCTGAATCCCGCCCAAGATTTTTCGCCGAAAAATCTTGGGGTTCAGGCGTAGTGCCTTTCCCCGAAGATCGCTGACCCGACGCGGACATGGGTTGCCCCAAGCGCCACGGCAGTCTCGAAATCGCTGCTCATCCCCATCGACAGGCCTGACAGGCCGTTGCGGGCGGCCATTTCAGCCAGTTGGCGGAAGTGGGGGGCCGACTCATCGCCCTCGGGTGGGATGCACATCAGGCCTTGGGGATGCAGATCCATCGCGCGGCAGTCTTTCAGGAAGGTATCCAGCGCCTCTGGCAGGATGCCGGCCTTCTGCGGCTCGGCCCCGGTGTTGACCTGGATGAACAACTCGGGGCATTGGCCACGCGTTTGCGCCAGCTTGGCAAGTTTCTCGGCCAATGAAGGGCGGTCCAGCGTGTGGATCGCGTCAAACAGTTCAACCGCTTGCCTGGCCTTGTTGGTCTGCAAAGGGCCGATCATGTGAACCGATGCATCGGGGAATTCGGCCCGGAAGCCGGGCCATTTGCCAGCGGTCTCTTGCACGTAGTTCTCACCGAAGACGCGGTGCCCGGCGCGCAGCACCTCAAGCACCTTTTCGTCGGGCTGCACCTTGGACACGGCCAGAAGGGTCACCGACCCGGGCGCACGGCCAGCGGTGGTGATGGCGGCATCAAGTCGGGCACGAACTTCGGTCAGCGACATCATCAGGCTCCTGCATTTACCGGCACGGAACCACGACCCGCCACAAAAGAAAAGAGCGGGCCGAGGCCCGCTCTTTCCAAATCAGATCCGGGTGGATCAGAAGGACATCGTCACGCCAACGTCGGCGAGCGTATCGGTGCCATTGTTGATCACGCCGCCGACAACCTTGGCGCCGCCGCCGAGGTCGTACGAAGCGCCGATGCCTTTGGCTTTCGACGACACATGGTCAGTGTAGAACGCGGTGACAGTCAAAGCCGGGGACACTGCGTAGTCCAGCGAGATGCCAGCCTGCCCTTTTGCCATCTGGGACTTGGCATACTTGACCTGAACGGTAGCGGCACCGAACTTCGCGCCGACTTTGGCGGACAGCAGGTGATCACCGGTTACGGTTTCGTAGCCGACAGCAACGTTGTACATCCCGGCGTCATACTTGACAGCGGCCGACATTTTGTCAGCACCGGCAGCAGCGGTGGTTTGCGACGCGCCCAAGGACACGCTCAGCGGGCCCGAAGTATAGTCGTAACGCACTGCGGTAGCGGTGCCAGCCAGGAAGCCGATTTCGTTGGTGTCGCCGAGGCCGGTGAAGCCAACGCCAGAGATTTGACCAACCAGGTTGTCAGCAGCGCCGCCAGCGACATCACCGAAGGTCAGCTTGCCAAACGCGCCCGAAATGAACACGGTCGAGTCGCCGTTGGCGGTGTTGCCATTGCCGAGTTGGTCGTTGCGAACCGAACCGCCGAACGACAGGCCGCCATCGGTGGTGCCCGAAGCGTCGAAGTTGATGCGCAGACGCGACGAGAACTGGGTTTCGATATTGCCCGCGATGACGCTCTGAACCAGACCCATACGGCCCGAGCCGGAGATCTTGACGTCAGCGGAAGCGAAGCCGGCAGAAGCTGCCAGCACGGTGGTAGCAAGAAGAATCTTTTTCATAGTTTCCCTCGTTGTCTCTATCAGGGGTGGCCCAAATTCAGACACGTCCGTTTTGGGTATGACGTTGTTTCGCCCGTTGAAGCGGTGATTGCAACGCGAAGCGCGGTCAGGTCTGGCAAAGGCGGGGGCATTGGTGCAGCTTTGCCACAGTTGCGCCATGGTCCCGCCTTGCATCCGGGGGCCTGGCCGGGGTTGCGGCCACAAGAAGGGGATGCATGGCACGGCGAAGCGCAAGATTTGGTATTATCGCCGGAATGGCGCGTGCGCCGTCTGCCTTCAGCGCGGGTCTGGCCTTTGCGATTCGTGCCCGACGGCTGTGCGTCAAACTTCGAAAGATCAGGCACGCACCGGTCGCGGGCGTCTTTGGGGGAAAAGCCTTGGCAGCCTTGCGAGCCTAGGCTAGATACGAAGGGATGAAACCGGGGGATCGGATGCTGCGTCACCGCCATATTGCTGTCGTTTCGGCCTTGGCACTGGTTGCCCTGCTTTCAGCGTGCGGCGGCGGCTTGTTCCACCGCAACCGGGCCGCCGTGGCCCCAGACGCCACCAACAACGCCAACGTGGCCGAGACGGCCGCCATCGCCCACGCGGCGGGCGAGGACAAGCCGAAGACCAAGATATGGGACCTGTTCAACAAGAACACCGATCCGAATGTGACGGTGAAGGTGAACAAGTACATCTGGAATGCCGCTTTGGATGTGCTGAACTTCCTTCCCGTCCAGTCAATTGACCCATTCACTGGCGTCATTGTAACCGGGTACGGCACGCCTCCGGGCGGCGGGCGGAGCTACCGTGCGACGATTTATGTGCAGGACCCGGCTTTGGATGCACGCAGCCTGAAGCTGTCGTTGCAAGGCGCCAATGGCGGCGCGGTCGCTCCTGAGACGATCAGCGCGGTAGAGGATGCCATTCTGAACCGGGCACGTCAGTTGCGGATTGCCGACGCGGGCCTGTGATGAGCGGGCCTGCACGCGGTTACCTGCGGTGTGGTGATTATTTCGCTTGCGGTCCCGCCCTGCGGCTGGACCTTTGACGCCCGGACGGTGTAATTCCTGCCCCGTTGCATAAGGGGCAAGACATGTCGCGTTACGAACCTTCCAAGATCGAACGGCACTGGCAGCAGGTATGGGACGATGCCCAGGTCTTTCAGGCCAGGCGCGACCCGTTGAAGCCGAAGTATTATGTGCTTGAGATGTTTCCTTACCCTTCGGGCCGCATCCACATGGGCCATGTGCGCAACTATACCATGGGCGACGTGGTGGCACGGACCAAGGCCGCGCAGGGCTATTCCGTGCTGCACCCGATGGGCTGGGACGCGTTCGGGATGCCCGCCGAGAATGCCGCCATGGAACACGGCGGCCATCCGCGCGACTGGACCGAAGCCAACATCGCCGAGATGAAGGCGCAGATGAAGCCTTTGGGTCTGTCCATCGACTGGACCCGCGAAATCGCCACATGCAGGCCCGAGTATTACGGCCAGCAGCAGGCGATGTTCATCGACATGATGGAACAGGGTCTGGTCTATCGGAAAAACGCGATTGTGAACTGGGATCCGGTTGATATGACCGTGCTGGCCAATGAACAGGTGATAGACGGTCGCGGCTGGCGGTCGAACGCTTTGGTCGAACGGCGCGAGCTGACGCAATGGTTTTTCAAGATCAGCGACTATTCGGGTGAGTTGTTGTCAGCCCTGGATGGTCTGACGCATTGGCCGGAGAAGGTGCGCCTGATGCAGGCCAACTGGATCGGCAAGAGCCAGGGCTTGCAGTTTGCTTTTGATACCGTCGATGCTCCGGCTGGGTTTGAGAAGCTGGAAGTCTACACGACCCGGCCTGATACGCTGATGGGGGCCTCGTTTGCGGCGATCTCTCCGGATCACCCCTTGGCCAAGGCGCTGGAGGCTGACCCGAAGATTGCCGAATTCACGGCGCTGTGCCGCAAGGGGGGCACCTCGGCGGCAGAGGTTGAAACGGCAGAGAAAATCGGCATGGACACCGGCATCCGTGTGCGTCACCCGCTGAACCCGGCGTGGGAGATGCCGATCTATATCGCCAACTTCATCCTGATGGACTACGGCACCGGCGCCATCTTCGGCTGCCCGGCGCATGACGCCCGCGACTTTGAATTCGCTCGGAAGTATGCGCTGCCGATCAATGCTGTCTTTATTCCACCCGATCTGGAGTATTTTGAGACCGCTGCCGAAACGCCCGATCTGCCGTGGTTTCAAAACGTGGGCTACGCCAGTTTCGACAAGGCGGATGGTGGCCCGCACAACGCGGCGGCCTATGCCATAGAAGACCATGCTTTCGTGCCGATGAAGTCCGAACGCGTCCACTACGTGCGCGGTTTTGCCGGGAATGAACTGCAAACCGGCGAAGAGGCCATCGCCGCCGCTATCGTTCATGCCGAGGCGAACGGCTATGGCAAGGGTGTCACCAACTACCGCCTGCGCGACTGGGGCATTTCCCGCCAGCGTTATTGGGGCTGCCCGATTCCCGTCGTGCATTGCGCCACCTGCGGCGTGGTGCCCGAGAGACGCGAAAACCTGCCCGTCGAACTGCCCTATGATGTGACCTTCGACATTCCCGGCAACCCGCTTGACCGCCACCCGACCTGGCGCAACTGCACCTGCCCGAAGTGCAACGCCCCGGCGCGGCGCGAGACGGATACGATGGACACCTTCGTCGATTCCTCGTGGTACTACGCCCGCTTCACCGCCCCGCACGCCAAGACGCCGACAGTGGCCGAGGATGCCGACTACTGGATGAACGTCGACCAGTATATCGGCGGGATTGAACACGCGATTCTGCACCTGCTGTATTCCCGCTTCTTCGCCCGGGCGATGTACAAGACGGGCCACCTGCCTGCGAAGGCGATAGAGCCGTTCAATGCTTTGTTTACGCAGGGGATGGTGACGCATGAGATTTATACTTCATACGAGTCAGAGGAAGTCGAACCAAGCATTGGTGCAGAACAGAGTGCAGTTAGCGACCAATCTCGCAGCGGAAGACTTCGGCAGAAGTACTATTTTCCAGAAGAAATCGAGGTTCTGCCGAATGACTACACCAGGGCCTTCTTGAGAACCGATGTCGACATGTTCCTCTTAGATAATCCGGGAAAAGAAAGAGTTGATGCCTACAGCGAATTGGTAACGAATTCGAGGCCGCAGATCTATGTCTTTCCCTCGGCCAAAATGTCCAAATCCAAGAAGAATGTCGTCGATCCGATGAACATCATTGGGGCCTTTGGCGCCGATACCGCGCGCTGGTTCGTCATGTCGGACTCGCCACCCGAGCGGGATGTGGAGTGGACGGCGAGCGGTGCCGAGGCGACGTTCAAGCATCTGTCGCGGGTCTGGGCTTTGTGCTCTCGCATCGGCGAGATGCCGTTGGATCACAAGGGCGAGGGCGATCAGGATCTGCTCCGCGCCACCCACAAGGCGATTGCGGAAGTGACGGCGGGGATTGAAGGCTTTGCCTTCAACAAGGCCATCGCCAAGCTTTACGAGTTCACCAATGCCATCGCCCGCTCTTCGGCTTCCACGCTGACGCTCAAGGAAGCTATCCGCACCTTGGCCAAGCTGATGTCGCCGATGACACCGCATATCGCCGAATCGATATGGTCTTACCAAGGCGGCGACGGTCTTTGCACCCAAGCCCCTTGGCCCAAGGCCGATCCGGTCCTGCTGATCGAAGACACCGTCACGCTGCCGATCCAGATCAACGGCAAGCGGCGGGCGGAAATCAGCGTGCCGAAGGATATGTCAGCCGCCGATGTTGAAAAGCTTGCACTTGCGAATGAGGATGTGGTTCGCTTCCTGGCCGGTCAGCCGGTCAAGAAGCTGATCGTGGTACCGGGGCGCATCATCAATGTCGTGGTCTAGACGCAGTCTAATGCTGATGCCGCTGGCGCTTGCCGCCTGTGGTTTCACACCGGCTTTCGGGACCAAAGGCTCTGCCGAGGGGCTTTTGGGCACCGTCCGCACCGCTGACCCCACCGACAAGAACAGCTTCGACTTCGTGCAGCGGATGGAGGAACGGCTGGGCCGCCCGACCCGTCCGCTATATGATCTGACCTATACGATCACCACCGACCCGATTGGCGTCGGCATCACACCGGACGCCGCCATCACACGCTATAACCTGACCGGCGGCCTTGACTGGACCCTGACCCGCCGCGCCGACAAATTGCGCATAACGGGCGGGCATATCGACAGCTTCACCTCGTATTCCGCCACCGGATCGACCGTGGCAGGGCTGACCGCAGAAACAGATGCCAGCCTGCGCCTGATGCGGCTGCTGGCGGATGAGGTGGTGATGCGGTTGGTGGCGGCCTCGCCTACCTTCCCGGCATGAAGCTGGTGTTTGAATGAAGATGGCGGGGGCCGAGGCCAAGCGCTTCCTGGCCAAACCTGATCCCGGCAAGGCCGCGCTGGTGATCTTTGGCGAGGATGCCATGCGCGTCGCCATGAAGCGGGCGGAAGCGGTTGTGGCCCTCGCGGGCCCCAAAGCCGATGAGGAAATGCGCCTGACCCGCATTCCCGCAGCTGACCTGCGCAAGGATGCGGCGGCTTTGGTCGATGCCGTGAAAGCGCGGGGCTTCTTTCCGGGGGCAAGGGTTGTGGTGGTCGAGGACGCCACCGATGGCCTGTCGGGAACGCTGCAAGCGGCCTTCGATGCCTGGCGTCCGGGCGATGCGAATATGGTGGTAACGGCGGGGAACCTGACCGGGAAATCCGCGCTGAAGACCATGGCCGAGAAGCATTTCGCCGTCATCTGCATCGGCCTTTACGACGACCCGCCGACACGCGAGGAGATCGAGGCCGAACTGAAACGCGCCGGTTTGTCCACCGTGCCCAACGATGCCATGACCGAACTGCTGACCCTGTCGCGCAGCCTTGACCCCGGTGACTTCCGGCAAACCCTTGAAAAGATATCGCTTTACAAGTTTCGCGACACCTCTCCCCTGACCCCTGTCGAAATCGCAGCCCTTGCCCCTGCCACGATTGAAACCGAAGCCGAGGACCTGCTGGACGCCGTGGCAGAGTTGCGGATAGGCGAGATTGGCCCCGTGCTGCGGCGGTTGGAGGGGCAAGGTGTGCTGCCGGTGACGTTGTGCATCGGGGCCTTGCGCCACTTCACCACGCTGCATCTGATGAACACTGACCCGGAAGGCCCCGCATCGGGCTTTGCCAAGGCGCGCGGGTTCTTCAAGCGGCGCGACCGGATGATGAAGCAAGCCTCGAACTGGACGGTGCGGCAGGTGGAAAAGGCACTGTCGTTGCTGGTGGAAACCGACATGACGCTGCGGTCCACCTCTCGTGCCCCGGCGATGGCGGTGATGGAACGCACCCTGATCCGCATCACAAGGCGCGAGCGTTAGGGCGGCGGTTTACGGAGCCGGACAGCCCCGGATTTCCACGGAATGATCCGATGTCAGAACCGTAACGGTAACGCCGGACCGGTCCAGTGCAAAGGGCGCCCCATCCGGCGGCACCAGATCGGTTTGCGAGATCAGAACCGCGCCCTGCCGTGTGGTCTGCGCTGTGGCCACCCAGACCCTGGGATCAGGAGTTTCAAACACGACGGTTTCATCCGCCCCCTGCACCGGCAGTGTAATCCGGGCGGTGACGCGCAGGCCATCGGTGATCGGCTCTACCGTGCAACTTGCAGCCTTGGCGGTGCGCGGACCAGCCGCCAGCGCGCTGGAGATCCTGGTATCAGCAGCCCCTGCCCCAGCCAGATCGGCGGAGAAGGTCAAATGCGCGGGCATACAGATGTCATGGCAGATGCCAAGGTCCATCTTCAAAGCCAGCGTCACGGGCTTGGCCGGATCAACCGGCACCACCTCGACCGGCAGCACCAATTCATCCAGATAACCAATGCTCATCAACCCGTTCAGGGTGATGACCTGCGGGCTAGGCCAATGAAACTGCACGCTTTTCAGGTTGGTTGAGCCTGACCAGTCAAAAACCGGCGGTATCCCCGCCTCTCCGGGTGCGCGCCAGTAGGTTTTCCATTGCGGGGCAAGGTGCAGGTCAAGCGCTGCCATGTAGTGACCGTCCTGCTGGCGCCAGCCGGGCAGAAGGCTGGCTTGCAGGACATCCTCCTGGCTTTCCGCGCAAGCGGGGCCGGCCAGCATCAGGGCAAGAAGGGCGTGCTTTAACATAGTGAAACCATAGGCAAAGTCGCGCCACTTCGAAAGCCCGCGCTGATCACTTTGCAGCGAAGCTTGCGTGAACAGCGTCTAAGGCCCCATCACAGGGGTTGAGGCGGCAATCAGTTCAGCCCATGTTGGGCGCAGGAGAACTCGATGGACCTGACCGGTAAATTGATTGTCGCCATGCCCGCCATGGGGGATCCGCGCTTTGAACGGGCGGTGATCCTGGTTTGTGCGCACTCACCAGACGGGGCGATGGGGCTGATCGTGAACAAACCCCTGCCGGACCTGAGTTTTTCCGACCTGCTGACCCAGTTGAAAATTCCTCGGGCCGACCATGGCCGCGACATTCAGGTTCTGTTCGGCGGCCCGGTGGAACGCGGACGCGGCTTTGTGCTGCACTCTACCGATTATAGCGGTGGGCAAGCATCCACGACGGTCGCAGGCAGCTATGGCATGACCGCGACACTGGATGTGCTGGAGGCTTTGGCCAAGGGCATTGGCCCTGTGCAGGCCATTCTGGCGCTGGGATATTCCGGCTGGGGCCCGGGCCAGTTGGAGGCAGAGATTGCCCGCAACAACTGGCTGACCGGCGAAGCCTCGGACGGGCTGATCTTCGGGCGCGAAGACCCGCGCAAGTGGGCCAAGGCGCTGCGCGAGATGGGGATTGATCCGGTCTCGTTGTCGCCCACCGCCGGGCGTGCCTGAAGGAGGGCGTGCCTGAAGGAGGGCTTGGGCTATGTCTGCAATGCGGCTTGCATGAAGGCAGGCTTGCCAGCCCCCCCGTGACGGTGGCATGACCCCTTGAAGGGGAATGTTCACGATGACCGACTTGGTGACGACGGCGACCGGCTGGCTTGAGCAAGCAGAGAGGGTGGCTTTGGGCTGGCTTTTGTCGCCCGCCGCATGGTCGCAATTTGCGCTGCTGATCCTCACCTATCTTGCGGCCCGTCTGACTGTCGCGCGGGCAGAGCCGGTGCTGAAGCGATTTCTGCCGACGCAGGCGGTTGGCCTGATCGCCAAGGCGCGCCGCTTTGCATTGCGTTTTCTGCCGCTTATGCTGCCCTTGGTTGCCTATGCCCTGACGGCGGGGGGCGAGGGTGTTAAGCGGTCCTTGTTCGGATCGGGGGCGGTGATTGCCTTTGGCAAGCGGGTGTTCCTGCTGCTGGCGGCGCGGGCCCTGGCGCAAAAGGTGCTGACGGATGGCTTTCTGCGCCTGCTGGGCCGCTTTGTGCTGATGCCTGCCGCATTGCTTTATGCGCTTGGCGTGCTGGTGCCGGCGTTGGAGCGGCTGGACCTGACGCAAGTGGCGCTGGGAAAGATCCGCTTCTCGGTGCTGTCGCTGCTGCGGGGCGGAATTGCCGGGGCGTTGTTGTCCTGGTTCGGCAAATGGTCAAACTTTCACAGCGCGGATTATATCAAACGTCAGGACGAGTTGCAGCCTGCAACGCGAGAGCTTGCCCTCAAGGCTGCCGAGCTTGCCATTTTCGGTGCGGCTTTCCTTTTATTGATGCAAATCACGGGGATAGACCTAACCGCCGTCGCCTTTCTGGGCGGCGCTTTGGGTGTCGGCATCGGGCTGGGCCTGCAACAGATTGCGGCAAATTTCGTGCCGGGTCTGATCCTATTGCTGGAGGGACAGACGACGATTGGCGACTATGTCGAACTGGACGGCGGGCAAGCGGGGACCATCATCAAGATGACCGCGCATGCCTGTGTGCTCGAAGAATTTAACGGCCGCTGGATTGTGGTGCCGAACGATCATTTCATCATCTCACGCGTGATCAACTATTCCAGCGAAGCCTCGCCCAACCGATATGAGACTTTGTTTTCCGTAAGTTACGATACTGAAATGAACCGCGTGCCGGGCATGGTGGCAAAGGCGGGGGCGGCTTTGCCTTTTGTTCTTTCAGGACCTGAGGCGCCGCAATGCGACTTGAAGAGCTTTGGCGACAGTGCGGTGAATTTCGGGGTGAGCGGCGTGGATGGGGGGGCAAACAAGTACATGTCTCCGGTGCTGTTTGCGATCTGGAATGCCCGTAAGAACAAAGCGATACGGATGCCTTACCGGCAACGCGTGATCGAGATCAAGGGCGGTTTTCATGGTTGACGCCTTGGTGATCGGCGCCGGTCCGGCAGGGTTGATGGCGGCAGAGGAGTTGGCCAGGGCGGGGCGGCGGGTCGTGGTGTGCGAGGGCAAAGCCTCGCCCGGGCGCAAATTTCTGATGGCGGGGAAGAGCGGGCTCAACATCACGAAGAATCAGGATTTTCCCGCGTTTTTAGAGGCTTACCGGTGTCCAGAGTTGGCGCCGATGCTGACAGAGTTCGGGCCAGAGGCGATCATGGATTGGTGCCGGGGCTTGGGGGTGGAGGTGTTCACCGGGTCTTCGGGGCGGGTGTTTCCGACGATGATGAAGGGCTCGCCCCTGCTGCGGGCCTGGCTGGCGCGGCTGGAAGGCATGGGAGTGGCGTTGCGCAGCCGCTGGCGCTGGGTGGGGTTCAACGAGGGGTTTTCGTTTCAAACCCCTGAGTCCGTTGTCATTTTGAAGCCTGACGTAACGGTCCTTGCCCTGGGCGGGGCCAGTTGGGCAAGGCTGGGGTCGGATGCCGCCTGGGTGCCGTGGCTGGCGGAACAGGGTGTGGAAATTCAGGGGTTCAAACCTGCCAACATGGGATTTTGCGTTGAATGGTCGCCTTATATGACGAAGTTCTTTGGGGTGGCGGTGAAGGGTGTGGCGCTTTGTGTCGGAGATCGGCGTGAACGGGGAGAATTCGTCATATCCTCCAAAGGGTTGGAGGGCGGCGGGATCTATGCTGTCTCGCGGGAGTTGCGCGAGGGGGCGGGGTTGGTGCTGGACTTGATGCCGGATGTTGCGCAAGCGGTCGTGGTGGAGCGGCTGGCGGCCATGAAAGCCGGAGAGACGTTGGTTAACCGATTGAGGAAGCTGGGCTTATCGGCAGCAGCTATGGCTTTGGTGATGGAATTTGGCCGGGATATCGGGCCGTTGCAAGCGGTGAAGGCGTTGCCGGTCAGGCTTGGCCCGCCAAGGCCTACCGACGAGGCGATTTCGGTGGCAGGTGGGGTCAGGTTCTCGGCTGTGACGCCCGATCTGGAGGTGAAGGCCCTGCCCCACACCTTTGTCTGCGGCGAGATGCTGGATTGGGAGGCACCAACGGGGGGCTATCTGCTGACCGGGTGCCTTGCGACGGGCCGCTGGGCCGGGCGGGCGGCTGGGCGGCGATAGGTTTAGGTGTAGGGTTTGTGAAGGGCCTGCGTCGACTATCCCCATGCCATTTCTAGCAGCATGCGAGCCTGCGGGTTTCCAAAACGTCAAGGATTTTGCTGACGGTCGGGCGTCAGCGTAGGGTGGGGTTTAACCCCACCCTACCGGATCATTTCCCGGCGCCTGCCGTCTCGGCACCGTCTCGGGTCAGGTAATACGCGCCGAGGATCGGCAGGAACGTCGTGGCGAAGACCACCATCGCCACCACGTTGGTTACCGGGCGTTGCCGGGGTCGGATCAGTTCATCCAGCATCCAGATCGGCAAGGTCTTGGAGGCGGCGCCGACGCCGGCGGTGAAAGTGGTGACGATGACCTCATCAAACGACAGGGCGAACGCAAGCATGCCTCCGGCGAGGAGAGCGGTGCCTAGATTTGGCAATAGGATGTGGCGGAAAGTTTGGAAGGCGTTGGCGCCGAGGTCGGCTGACGCCTCAAGGATGCCTCCGGACAGGCGGCGGAAGCGGGCGACAGCGTTGTTGTAGACGATGACAATGCAGAAGGTGGCGTGGCCGAGGACTATGGTGATCCAACTGAAGTCAAGGTGCAGCATAGGGATGGCGGAGCGCAGCGCTATGCCGGTGATCACTCCCGGGAGGGCGATGGGCAGGACGATCAGAAGGGACAACTGATCACGGCCCCAGAAGCGCGCGCCGGACATGGCGGCTGAGATCAGGGTGCCGAGGATAAGGGCCAGTGTCGTGGCAAGGATGGCCACTTTGAGGGAGAGGAGAAGGGGCGGCCAGATATCGGCACGGCTCCAGGCGACGGCGAACCATTTGGTGGTGAGGCCGGGGGGCGGGAAGGCAAAGCTGCGTTCCTCGGTCGTGAAGGCGTAGAGGAAGATCAGGAGGATGGGGAGATGGAGGAACAACAGGCCTGCGGTGGCTGCGAGTTTGAGGGTGAGCGGGGATTTAGAGCGCATCGAAGGCTCCGGCTTTACGGGCCAGCGTCAGATAGACCAGCATGATCAGGATGGGGACGACGGCGAAGGCTGCGGCGAGGGGAACGTTTCCGGCGGTGCCTTGCAGTTGGTAAACCGCCATACCGATGTAGCTGGCGGAGTTGCCGATGATCTGCGGGATGATGTAGTCGCCCAAGGTCAGCGAGAAGGTGAAGATGGAGCCTGCGATGATACCCGGCAGGGCAAGCGGCAGGGTGACGGTCCAGAAGGTTTGGCGGGCGGTGGCGCCGAGGTCGCTTGCTGCTTCCAGCATCGAGGCGGGGACTCGTTCCAGCGCCGCCTGCATCGGCAGGATCATGTAGGGCAGCCAGACGTAGCAGAACACGGTGAAGGTGCCGAGGTAGGAAGTGGCAAGGGAATTGCCTCCGACATAGGGCAGCGCAAGGGCAACGTTGAGGAGCCAATCCGTGTGGGTGCTGGTGGCGATCCAGGTGATGATGCCCTCTTTCGCGAGGATCAGTTTGAAAGCGTAGACTTTGACGAGGTAGCTGCTCCACAACGGCAGCATGACACCGAGGTAGAAGGCGGCTTTCCAGCGGCCTTTGGCGTAGCGGGCGGCGTAGTAGGCCACCGGGAGGGCGATGAGGGTGGAGGCTGCGGTGACGGCGGTGGCCATCAGGAGGGTGCGGGTGATGACGTTCAGGTTGGCGGGGGTAAAGAGCTGGGCGTAGGTTTTGAGGGTGAGTTCGGGGATGATGACGCCGGAGAAGTCGTCGAGGGCGTAGAAGCTTTGCAGGAGGAGGGCTGCAAGGGAGCCCAGGTAAACCAGGCCGAGCCAGAGCAGGGGGGGCGTCAGGAGAAGCGCCAGCAGGATGCTGGGGTGGCGCCAGCAAAGCGTGGTCAGGCGGTCGGCCAGGCTACGGGCGGCAAAGGTGGCTTTGGTCATTTTGCGGACCGGAGGGAGTGGTGGGCTGAACCCCACCCTACGCGGGCGGGATGCCTTGAATGTGGTGAACGGAGCCCAAGAGCCTCCGGCGGGAGTATTTGGCAAAGAGCAAATGCGGGGGCTGTCATGGGGTGTCGTCCATGATGTGCAGGGCGTCGGGGACGAAGGTCAGGGTGATATGGCTGCCTTCAGCGGGGATTTCGGTGCCCGCTGGCAGGAAGGCGGCGATGTCGGTGCCATGGGCCGTCAGGGTGATGCGGGTGCCGGTGCCGAGGTAGCGGTGGGATTGCACGGTTCCACTGAGGTGGGGGCCGGTTTGCGCGAGGCGCAGGGATTCGGGGCGCAGGGATTCGGGGCGCAGGGAGGACCATTTGGCGGGGCCGCCGAGCGCTTGGGTCAGGGAGGGGGGCAAGACGTTGGATGAGCCTACGAAATCGGCCACGAAGCGAGTGGCGGGTTGGGTATAGATCTGCGCCGGTGTGCCGATCTGGGCGATCTTGCCGTTGTGGAAGACGGCGAGGCTGTCGGCCATCGACAGCGCCTCTCCCTGGTCGTGGGTGACGAAGATGAAGGTGATGCCAAGGCGGCGTTGCAGGGCTTTGAGTTCGTCCTGCATCGCCTCGCGCAGTTTGAGGTCGAGAGCGCCGAGGGGTTCATCCAGCAGGAGGACGCGGGGTTCATTGACCAGCGCGCGGGCAAGGGCGACACGTTGGCGCTGGCCGCCCGACAGTTGGGCGGGTTTGCGGGTGCCGTAGGTGTCAAGCTTCACCAGAGCCAGCATTTCCTCGGCCTTGGCGTAGCGTTGGGCGCGGGGCATGCCCTTGACCATCAGGCCGTAAGCCACGTTGTCGCGCACGGTCAGGTGGGGGAACAGGGCGTAGTCCTGAAAGACGGTGTTGACGTTGCGCAAATGGGGGGGCGTGGCTGAGACATTCTCGCCGAAGATTTTTATCTGTCCGCCGGACGGCTGTTCGAAGCCCGAGATCAACCGCAAGCAAGTGGTTTTGCCGGAGCCGGAGGGGCCGAGCATGGCGAAGAAGGCGCCCTCGGCAATGGTCAGGTCAACGGAATCGACGGCTTTGACCGGGCCGAAGTGGCGGGTGACAGAGCGGAACTCGACAGCGGGGACGTTGGGGGCGGGGACGTTCGGGGCGGGGGGCATGAGGGGGTCCGTCCAAAAGGGATGCCGGGCAAAGAAAGCCTCTGCCCGGCCGTGGGTAGGATGGGCCGTTGGCCCATGCTCCGTCAGTTGCCGCCGGTCACCGCCATGTAGTCGGTCACCCATTGGGCATAGGGCACACAAGCGCCGGATCCGGCAGTGCAATCGGCGATTGGGGTGGTCCAGAAATGGATCTTGTCGAAGGTTTCCGCGCCGTTGGCGTTGCAACCCTCGGCGGTTTGCAGGCCCGATTTGTCGGTGCAGGCGGCGGGCACGACGGGGACCGAGCCGAACCAGACCGACAGGTCGGATTGCAGGTTCGAGTTCAGGGTGTGTTCCATCCACTTGTAGGCGCAATTCGGGTGCGGGGCTGCGGTGGCCAGCATAGTCGTGTCAGACCAGCCTGTGGCACCTTCGGACGGGATGGTGGAGGCGACCGGGAACTTCTCGCCCTGCAACAGGTTGACCTGATAGGGCCATGAGGTGGAGGCAACGATGCCTTCGTTCTTGAAGTCATCAGTCTGCACCGCTGCATCGCTCCAGTACCGCGACACCAGTTTGCGTTGGCCGCGCAGCAGGTCAAGCGCCGCGGCGTATTGCGGCGGGGTCAGTTCGTAGGGGTTGGTGATGCCGAGGTCGGGCTTGTGGGCCATGAGGTAAAGCGCCGCATCCGCCACGTAGATCGGGCCGGCATAGGCCTGCACGCGGCCAGCGTTCGTCTTGCCATCAGGCAGGTTGCCTTCGTCGAACACCACCGACCACGAGGTTGGCGCGTCCTTGAAGACATCCGTGTTGTACATCAGCACGTTCGGCCCCCACTGATAGGGCACGCCGTAGTGTTTGCCATCCACCGTAAACCAGCCGCCATCCTTCAGACGGTCATCGACTTTGGACCAGGACGGGATCAGAGACGTGTTGATTTCCTGCACCTTCTTGCCCGCGATTAGCCGCAGCGAGGCATCGCCCGAGGCCGTCACAAGGTCAAAGCCGCCCTGGTTCATCAAGGTGACCATCTCATCCGAGGTGCCTGCGGTCTTGGCGTTGACCTTGCAGCCGGTTTCCGTCTCGAACTTGGTGATCCAGTCATAGGCCGGATCGCTTTCGCCGCGTTCCATATAGCCGGGCCAGGCGACGATATCGAGTTCGCCCTCGCCATCGCCTACGGCGGTGACCTGAGCCATGAGGGGTGTGGTGGCAAGAGCAAGGGCCAGAAGGCCGGTGCCCATCAGTTTAATGGTTTGCATGTCAAGCTCCCTGATCTGCGCGAGTTGCGCGGTGCCGCTTTGCGCGGGCTTATGATCAAATTAAGAGCTGTGCGCCGGGAAGCAAGAGAATTCCTTCTGGCGGCTTACCAGCAGCAGAACCCGTCATCGACCAACAGGTCAACTCCGGTCACAAAAGAGGCTGCTGGGGAGAGGAAGAAGACGGCGGGGCCTGCGATTTCATCGACATGGGCCATGCGGGCCATCGGGGTCTGGTCCTGAAACAGTTTGGTCTGGTGGACCATTTCGGGGCGGGTGTTCATGGGCGTGGCGGTATAACCGGGGCTGATGGAGTTGACGCGGATGCCGCGTGCGACCCATTCCAGCGCCAGAGACTTGGTCAGATGGATGACGCCGGCCTTGGAGGCGTAGTAGTGGGCTTGGGCAAGGCCGCGGTTGACGATCACCCCGGACATCGAGGCGATGGTGACGATGGAACGACGCCCGTGGCGCAGCATGGCGCGGGCTTTCGCCCCGTACGACAGGAAGACGCCTTTCAGGTTCACGTCGATCATGGTCTGAAACTGGGCCTCCTCCATATCATCGGCGGGGCAGGCGTTGGCGATGCCTGGGGCGTTGACGGCGAGGGGGAGGGGGTCAAGTTGGGGCTCGGTTTGCGCTACGACTTCGCAGAGAGCTGGGCTTTGGGTGACGTCGGCGGTGAGTTGCCGCCAGCGGCGGCTGGTGGCGGCGATGGCTGCGGCAGTTTGAGCGAGGCCGTCATCCTGGCGGTGGTCCAGCAGGGCCACGTCGGCGCCGCATTGGGGCAAGCCTATAGCTATGCGCTGGCCGATGCCGGAGCCTGCGCCGGTGACGAGGGCTGTCTGGCCTGCGAGGGGGGAACAGGCCGGGGGCGGTGCGGGTGATTTCGGGCATCGGGTATCCTCGGACGGTTTTGCCCGGCATAAGAGCAGGCGCGGGGCGCGCCAGCCCTTATGCCGGGCGGGGGCGCCGATAAATCGGCGCGGTGGGGGGATTGTCCTTGGGGTGCAGGGCGCTTGATCTTCGGGGGACAATTGGCGCAAACCGCTTGAAGGAAAGAGCCATGACCCGCACCGCCCGCCGTTTTCATTCTTGATGCCGACCCTGATGCGATCTCGTCCGATGTGGCGCGGCTTGGCGATGTACTGGTGACGACGCAAAATCCAACGCGGGCGGATGGCGCGCGGGAACTGGGCGACCTCACGGCGCAAAGCGAGGAGACCTTGCGCAGCCTGAAGGCGGCACTGGAGGGTGCTGGCAGCGGGATGGACCGGGTGCCGCATCTGACGATTTACCTGACCGACATGGCCGAGCGGGCGGCGTTCAACGCGGTTTCCATGCGATATTTTGCCAAGCCCTATCCGGTGCGCTGCGCGGTGGGGGTCAAGGACCTTGCGGTGGCGGGGATGAAGGTGGAGGTCACGGCTTTGGCGGCCCCGCTCGGGTAGGATCGGCTTGCGGGAAAATCCGCTTTTCTATTGCCGTGCTGCGCCTTAGCACTCGGGCTTCCGCTTGAAAGGCCCCATGATGCATTTCCCCCATCTGTTCGCCCCTTTGACCCTGCGGGGCGTGACCCTGCGCAACCGGATCATGTCGACCGGGCATGACACAACGTTGCCCACCGACGGCACGGTGAACGCCGCTTTGATCGCCTATCACCGGGCAAGGGCCAAGGGTGGGGCGGGGTTGATCGTCACCCAAGTCGCGGGGGTGCATGAGACGGCGCGCTATACGTCACATCTGTTGATGGCGACGACGGATGACTGCACGCCGGGCTATCGGGCGCTGGCGGAGGCGGTGCATGCGGAGGGCTGTGCGATCTTCAGCCAGTTGTTCCATCCGGGGCGCGAGATCATGGAAAGTGCCGATGGTCTGCTGGCGGTGGCATATGCGCCGTCAGTCTCGCCCAATGAGCGGTTTCATGTCATGCCACGGGCTTTGCCCCTGTGGCTGATTGCCGAGATTGTGGCAGGCTATGCCTCTGCTGCCCGCAGGGTCTGGCAGGCGGGGTTTGATGGGGTGGAGGTGGTGGCTTCGCACGGCTATCTGCCGGCGCAGTTCCTGAACCCCAGGGTCAACCGGCGGGTCGATGGCTATGGCGGGTCGGATGAAGCGCGGCAGAGGTTCCTGCGCGAGGTTCTGGCAGCGATACGGGCGGCGACGGATGAGCGGTTTGTGGTGGGCCTGCGGATCAGTGCAGGCGACCGCGATGACGAGGGGCTGACCGGGGCAGAGGCCTTGGCTGCCTGTGTGGCCCTTGAGGCGGACTTGGATTACGTGAATGTAACGACGGGGACTTCGGCCTCGGTCGGGGGGGCGGTGCATATCGCGCCACCGATGGCCTTCGCGCCGGGCTATGTGGCGGTGGATGCGGCTACGTTCCGCAAGGCGCTGCGGGTGCCGGTGTTCGTAGCAGGGCGGATCAATCAGCCGCAGATCGCAGAGGCAATTCTGGCCGCAGGTCAGGCGGATATGTGCGGCATGACGCGGGCGCTGATTGCCGACCCTGAAATGCCGAACAAGGCGCTTGCGGGGGCGGTGGATGACATTCGCGCCTGCATTGGCTGCAATCAGGCCTGCATCGGGCATTTTCACCGGGGGCTGCCGGTGTCTTGCATTCAGCATCCGGAAACCGGGCGGGAACTGGTTTATGGGGATGTGCGCCCGGCTGAGGTGCCGAAGCGGGTGATGGTGGTGGGCGGCGGGCCTGCTGGGATGAAGGCTGCCGCGACGGCGGCACAGCGCGGGCATGTGGTGACCTTGTATGAGGCGGGGCCTCAACTTGGCGGCCAGGCCTTGAAGGCGCAGTTGCTGCCAGGGCGGGCAGAGTTTGGCGGGATTGTCACCAACCTGTCGCGTGAGATGGAACTGGCGCAGGTGCAGGTGCGGCGCGGGGTGCGGGTGACGGTGCAGATGGTGCAGGCCGAGGCGCCGGATGTGGTGATTATCGCAACCGGGGCCGTGCCCTTCGTGCCGGAAGTGCCGACGGATGGGCAGGTCCAGATCGTCACGGCCTGGGATATACTGGAGCGCAAGGTTCGCCCCGGCGCGCGGGTGCTGGTGGCCGATTGGCGCTGTGACTGGATTGGCCCGGGTGTGGCAGAACTGCTGGCGCGCGAGGGGGCCTTCGTGACTTTGGCGCTGAATGGCACCCATGTCGGAGAGGTTTTGCCCCTGTATGTGCGCGACACTATCGCCTCAGACCTGCACCGGCTGGGGGTGCAGGTGCGACCCTATTCCCGGCTGTACGGGACGGCGGGGGATACGGTTTACCTTCAACACACCGCCAACGGTGATGCGGTAGAGGTCGAAGGGATCGACACGGTGGTTCTGGCAATGGGGCACGCGCAGGTTGATGATCTGTCGGACGCCTTGGAGGCTTTGGGGGTGCGGGTGCTGATGGCGGGCGATTGCCTTGCGCCACGGACGGCGGAGGAGGCGGTGTTTGACGGGCTGAAGGCGGGCGTTGCGGTCTAGGTCTGCCAGTCGGCGGTCTTGTCGCACGGCAGGCGTTCAGCCATTGCGCCGACTGATGACGTACAGTTTGCGGACAGGTTCAGGGTTGCGCCAGCCGACGGTGGCGCCAGTCAGAATGACGAAGACATCGCCTTTGGTGAAACACGCGGTCTGGCCTGCGTCATCATAAGGGGTGACGGTGCCGTCCAGCAGGTACATGAACTCGGTGAAGGGATAGACCATGGGGGCGCGGTCGTAGGGGGTGGCGGACCAGAGACCGGATGAAAGTTCGGCTTCGGCGATGAAACCGTGGTGGCCGATGGTCGGCATGGGGGAACGCAGAAGGGCGGGGTCGGGGCTGGTGCCCTCGCTTAAGGCTTGGGCGAGGTCGTGCTTGGCGACAAGGTTGCGCGGCTCGGCGGCGAAATCGCAGATGACAACGAAATCAGCGTGTTGGGCGGACCATGCCAGCGCCGTTCCCTTGCCGACAAGCGCAGCCTCGCCTTCGTGCAGGGTGATGTCGGCGGCCGCACCCTCCAGCGTCATTGTGCCTGCACGCAGGATGATTGTGGTGGTCGCTGGCACGGCGGCGGAACCAAGGCCATGCGCCGCAATGCGGCCGAAGCGCAGGTCAGGGTCGGTGCCATGGCCAAGGGCCGCCAGTGCTGCGCCGAAGGTTTCAGTACCAGTGGCGGCGGTGGCGGGCAGTGTGCCAAGGTTGACGAGGTGCTGCATGGACGGGTCCTTTTCCCCTACAGTGCGGCAAGGCGGACCAAGGGGCAAGAAGGCAAAGGGCTGGCGTTCGGCGGTTGCCGCCCCTACACAGGCCCAACCCCGTGCAAAGGCCGCACCATGCCCCTGATCGAACCGCGCCACCGTCTGCTGTTTCTGGCGCTGTTCGGCGTGTTTACCGTGTTTGGCACCTCGATGACGATCATCGGGGCGGCGCTGCCGAAGATCCTCGCGTCTTTCGGGTGGAGCTATCTGGTCGCGGGCATGGTTTTGGGCGCCAATGCGGTGGCCTATTTCAGCTTCACCTTCGTCGGCGGCTTTGCCATCAAGCGGCTGGGGCCGAAGCGGACGATGGTGCTGGGGTTAAGCATTTCAGCGCTCGGGTTGCTGTTCTTCGGCTCAACCGCTGATCCGCTGACGAATATCCTGTTAAGCGCGTTGATTGGTGTGGGCCAGGGGTTTGTCGAAATCACCGTCAACTGGTCGACCCTGCGGATTGATACGGCCAGGTCGGGGCGGCCGATGAACCTGATGCATGGCGCTTTTGCAGTGGGGGCGATTCTGGGGCCTTTGGCCTTGGGCGTGCTGGTCAAGGCCGGGTTTGACTGGATCACCGTCTATCACGGCATGACCGGCATCTTTGCGGCGTTGGCGGTGGCGATTGCGCTGATCCCGATGAACCTGTCGTCGCAAGACGATGCGGCAGAGGCCAGCCCGCAACGCCTGTCAGCCCATCCGGCCTATTGGCTGTCATTCCTCGCGCTGTTCTTCTATGTCGGCGTGGAATTGGGCGTGTCCAACTGGGTGGCGGAGTATTTCGTCAAGGTCTTCGCGACACCTGCGGCGGAAAGCGCCTTACTGGTGTCGCTGTTCTGGGCCGGGCTGCTGGCGGGGCGGTTTGGCGTTCCCTTGCTTTACCACGGCACAAGGCAAAACCGGGTTCTGTTGGGGTTTTCCACCCTTGCCACAGTGTCGATTGCAGGCTTGAGCCTTTTGGGCTTTCTGCCGGTGGGCGCGATGACCCATGGAGCAGGGCTTACGCTGGTTTTCCTGTCGGGCTTGGGCTGCTCGGTCTACTATCCGGCAGTCATCACGCTTCTGGGCAACTGCTTTCCCCAAGCCCAAAGCCAGGCCATCGGCTTTGCCGCCACCGGAGGCGGCGTGGGCGCCTTCCTGTTCCCCTTCGCCATGTCAGCCCTTGCGCAAGGGTGGGGCATCAGGACCGGATTTGCCACCTATGCGGTCTTCAGCATTGCCATGACCGGCGCAGCCCTGGGCCTGTCACTGGCCACCAGAAAACGCTAAGCTATTTCATTTGTTCATAAATATCCCCGCCGGAGGCTCCTGCGCCGGGCAAGGATGCAAGTGTCAAAGGCCCAGCACATCCATCATGTCATAGCGCCCGGGCTTCTGGTCCAGCCCCCAATGCGCGGCCTTCAAGGCGCCGCGGGCGAAGATGCCACGATCGGTGGCCACATGGCGCAGCGTGATCCGTTCGCCATCGGCAGCGAAGATCACGTCATGCTCGCCGACAATGTCGCCGCCGCGAATGGCCGAGAAGCCGATCGAGCCGCGGGTCCGCGCGCCGGTGATGCCGTCACGGGCCGGGCTTTTGGCGCCCTCCAGTGTCGTGCCACGGCCAAGGGCTGCGGCCTGGCCCAGCATCAGGGCTGTGCCCGAGGGGGCGTCAACCTTCATGCGGTGGTGGGCCTCGACTATCTCGATGTCCCAATCAAGATCAAGGGCTTGCGCGACCTTCTGCGTCAGTCTCGTCAGCAGGTTGACGCCAAGGCTCATGTTCCCCGCCTGGATGATCACCGCGTGCGGTGCTGCAAGGTCCAGACGGCGGTGGTGCTCTGCCTCAAGCCCGGTGGTGCCCACGACATGGACAAGGCGGGCCTGCGCCGCAAGGGCTGCGAATGCAACCGAAGCCGAGGGTGTCGTGAAATCGACCACGGCGCGGGCGCGGGCGAAGGCGGGCAGCGGGTCATCCTCGACAGTAACGCCAAGAAACCCAAGCCCCATCGCCTCGCCTACGTCGCGGCCAAGCCATGCGTTGCCAGAGCGCTCGATGCAGCCTGCAAGATGCCAGCGGTCCGAGGCGAGGATGAGTTTGATCAGGGTCTGGCCCATCCGTCCGGATGCGCCGGTGACCACGATGCCGGGCTTGTCGCTCATCTGTGCCTCCCCAGGGTTTAGGCTGGTTTACGCGCTGCGGAGGGCAGTTTGCAAGGGAAACGGGCGGCGCAGGGTGACAGCGGCGGGGCAGCATGGTGCGGACTGTTGCGGCGGGGCGCATTTCGGCCTATTGGGGCGGCATGGTCAAACAAACATCCAAGGGGCCCGGCCAGCGTCAGCTGCGCGTGGGCGAAATGATCCGGCGGCGTCTGTCGGAATTGCTGTCGCGGGGCGAGATCCATGATCCGGCCTTCGACGCCATGTCGATCACGATTGGCGAGGTTTCGGTGTCATCCGACCTCAAGATCGCGACGGTATATGTGATGCCCCTTCTGGGCAGCGGCAATGTCGATCTGGCGATTGAAGCGCTGTCGCGGCACAAGGGCATCATCCGCAAGAAGGTGTCCGAGGAAGTCATCCTGCGCCACGCGCCGGACCTGCGCTTCCGTCGGGACGAAACCTTTGACCGGCTGGACGAGACGCGGCGGATGTTCGCGGACCCGGTGGTGATGCGGGATCTGGCGGCGCCGGATGTGCAGGACGTCCCTGCCGAAGACAAATCCGAAGCCGATTCTTCAGAAGCCTGAGTCATGCGACATCTTCTGTTTGCCCTGACCGTGATGGCAAGCCCTGCGGCAGCGGGGTGCGTGGCCACAAGTTTCGAGGGCACGCCCATAAGCTATTGCGAGGCGCAGGTGGGTGATGATGTCCGGCTGTTTCTGAACGGCCCGGATGGGCTGCCTTATGGCGGGTTCCCGGCCATTGATGCGGCTTTGGGCGCCAGGGGGCAGCATCTGGCTTTTGCGATGAATGCCGGGATGTATCAGCCCGATCAGTCTCCGGTCGGGCTTTACATTGAAGACGGCGTGCAGGGGCACAAGATCGTAACGCGGGACGGGCCGGGGAATTTCGGGCTGTTGCCGAATGGGGTGTTCTGCATCGGCAAACGGTTCTTTGTGGTGGAAAGCCGGGCCTTTGCGGCCAATCCGCCCGCCTGCCGCTTTGCGACACAATCGGGGCCGATGCTGGTGATTGACAGGGCTTTGCATCCGGCGTTTCAAGCGGATTCCACATCTTACAACATCCGGAACGGCGTGGGGGTCAGTGCGGATGGCAAGATGGCGTGGTTTGCCATCTCGGACGATCCGGTGACGTTTGACCGCTTTGCGCGGTTCTTCCGCGATGTGCTGGGGGCGCGGGATGCGCTTTATTTCGACGGCTCCGTCTCGCGGATGTATGCGGCGAAGTTGGGGCGCAGTGGTGCCGGGTTCCCGGTGGGGCCGATTGTCGGGCTGGTAGAGGAGAACTGAGATGGCGCGGGGCAAGAAGGGGCGCAAGCTGTCGGGGTGGCTGATCGTCGACAAGCCTGCCGGGCTAGGCTCGACCGATGTGGTCAACAAGGTGAAGTGGCTGCTGAAGGCGCAGAAGGCCGGGCATGCGGGCACGCTGGACCCGGCGGCGACCGGGGTTCTGGCCTTGGCCTTTGGCGAGGCGACCAAGACGGTAGCCGTGCTGACGGATGCCTTGAAGTGCTACCGGTTCGAGGTGCGGTTCGGGGCAGAGACCTCGACCGACGATGCCGAGGGAGAGGTTGTGGCGACTTCCGACCTGCGGCCCGCGACGGAGGCGATTGCGGCGGCTTTGGGGACGTTTCGCGGGGATATCATGCAGGTGCCGCCTAATGTGTCGGCGGTGAAGGTCGATGGGGCAAGGGCTTACGATCTGGCGCGGGACGGCGAGGCCTTTGTGCTGGACGCGCGGGAGTTGTGGGTTGAGTCTCTGGAATTGATCGAGCGCCCGGATGCCGATCATGTCGTGCTGGAGATGGTCTGTGGCAAGGGCGGCTATGTACGCTCGATTGCGCGCGATCTGGGGCGGGCATTGGGGACCATGGCGCATGTCAGTTGGCTGCGGCGGACGTGGTCGGGGCCGTTTGATACAGACGACGGGCTGACGTGGGACGAGGTCTTGGCTTTGGGGGAAGCGGGGACGCTGGAAGACCGGCTGCTTCCAATAGAAGCGGCTTTGGCTGATATGGAACAGGTTGAGGCCACGGCGGACGGCGCGCGCAAGATTGCCGTGGGCAATCCGGGGGCGGTGTTTGAAAGTGTCGAGGGGGAGTGCTGGGCCTCTCATGCCGGGCGGGCTTTGGGGTTGGGGGAAGTGAAGTTCGGGATGTTCCATCCAAGCCGGGTGTTTGTGCAGGAATGATAAAGCGCGCGCATCAGAAGGGCGATGCGGCGAGTTGGGCGGAGTATTCCGGCGACGAGGCCTATCGTTACCGCTTGGTGCGGGAATGGGCGGCGGGGCCTCGGGTCTTGTTCGTGATGCTGAACCCCTCAACGGCGACCGAGACGCAGAACGATCCGACAGTGGAGCGGTGCGAGCGTCGGGCGCGGGCTTTGGGGTATGGCAGCTTTGCGGTGGGGAATATCTTTGCCTTTCGCGCCACCGATCCCAAGGTGATGCGGGCTGTGACGGACCCGGTGGGGCCGGGCAATGATGCGGCGATTGTGGAGATGGCTGCCGAGGCGGCCCGGGTGATCTGTGCCTGGGGGACGCATGGGGTGCATCTGGGGCGCGGCGCGGCGGTGGAGGCTTCGCTGCGGCGGGCAGGGGTGCCCTTGTATCACCTGGGCCTGAGCAAGGGCGGGTTGCCGAAGCATCCGCTGTATATTGGCTATGACACCCAGCCGGTGGTTTGGGATTGATCCGCAGAAGCAGGGGGTTTC
>JAYSQA010000364.1:0-3858 GCA_043721775.1 Rhodobacterales bacterium | reverse complement strand
AGCGCGCAACCCGGCGATCAGACCGCGAAGCACGGACCTTGCGATGAACAATGGCAGGCGGCGGGCGTCAATGCAATGCTCCGGGATGGAACAACTAGAGAGGTTACGATCACTCGATCAATGTGGCGAAGTGCAGGACGAAAAGTATTGCGGGGTTCGCCATAAACCCACCAGTTTTCTCGTACAGATTTTCTGGAAATTTCGCGCCTTTCCGGCAATACGGTATCGGCAAGATTCTGATAAATAACGGGAAATCTGACCTTAAAGTCGCGCTCTCTCAAACTGCAAACGTCAATTGCGAAGGCCGGTTCGGAATGGCGCTGAATACCCAGACCGCCAATCCAAGGCTTCAGGATTGAAGCTATGCCTTTGTCGAAATCTACCAATTTTCTGGCATGCCTAATGCGTTGTTGCACAACCCTGGTTGTGGGCGATTCACAATGTGAATCCATGCGGTTAGAAGGGATGCATGACGAAGCCCTCTCCCGCCCGCTACCGCACGACGAACTGGTCCAGCTGCAATGCAGCACTGCGGAAACGCGGTTCCTTGCTGATCTGGCTGGACAAGGACATGGTCTGGCTCGCGCCGCATGACGGCCGTCCCGGTCGCCCGTCGGTTTTCTCGGATGCCGCGATCCAGTTCTGCCTGACGATCAAGGTTCTGTTCAAGCTGCCGCCGCGGCAACCGACGGGGATGGTGGCCAGCCTGCTGCGGATGGCGAAACTGGACTGGACCGTGCCGGACTATTCGACCCTGTGCCGGAGGCAGAAGACACTGGCCGTCCAGATCCCCTGCCGCCGTGCCGATGGCCCGCTCAACCTGCTGGTCGACAGCACCGGCCAAGTTCCCGGGCGATGGCGCGTGGCAGGTCCGCAAGCATGGTGTTCAGGGACGTCGCCAATGGCGCAAGGTGCATTTGGCCATGGACACGGCCACTTCGGACATTCGGGCGGTCGAGTTCACCTCCAGCAGCGACGGCGACAGCCCTGTCCTGCCAGAGTTGCTGGACCAGATCCCCGAGGACGAAGAGATCGGCACCGTGACCGCCGACGGAGCTTACGATACCCGCCGCTGCCACTGCACCATCGTCGACCGCCAGGCCACTGCGATCATCCCGATCCGTAAGAACGGCCGACCGTGGAAAGACGACTGTCCGGCAGCACGAGCCCGAAACGAAACCCTGCGCGCCACACGGCACTACGGCAGGGCGTTCTGGAAACGCCGGACCGGATACCACGCAAGAAGCCGGATCGAAGCCAAGATGCGTTGCCTCAAGGCCTTCGGAGAACGCATCAGCGCAAAAGACCCCGACCGACAAACCGCCGAAATCCAGATCCGTATCGCCCTGATGAACCGCTTCTCGGCCCTCGGCACCGCCGAGATCATTCGCGTGGCCTGAAGCAAACGGGGAAAGGGGAAGTCACGCCTCAGGTCCGAGTTACGCAACAATGCCCATGCGTAAGCGAGATTAGAAAACCTTGCCCGGTAAGCTGAAAGCCAACACAACACAACTTATCGTTCGCTTTCAGCGGTTTAGATGAAACCAAATCCGCTCCAAGCCTAAGATCGGCAAAAATCGTACCCCGCTGCATACTTAGCGACACTTCGCGCCCCGCTGCCCCCTCGTCGATTTTGGTTTCAGTGGCGGCGGTTACCAGGCGACCTTCGACGCGGCCTTTCTCGGCCACAGTCATCGCAATTCGCACGGCAGCCCCCTCGCCCGCGTCCACCCAAGGGTGATCGGGAATGGCAAAGATCAGCGACAGCGGGGTTTTCGGGTCTGCCAGATGCGGCTCCAGCACCGCGCGGTTAAACGTCTGGCGCAGCGAGTTGGTGGTGATCAGGCCGAACCGGCGGGTGCCCTTGCCCTTGCCGGGTTTATACCCCCGCGCCGCCAGCGCCGCCTTTTCCCACCAGAACATCACCAGATCGGCAGAGCGCGGCATCTTGGGGTAAGCCTGCCACAGCGCCTCGGTATAGCCATCGCCCAAGGCGTCGCGCATCCGGCTGGCCCCGATGAACGGCGGATTGCCGACGATAAAAGTGGCCTCGGGCCATTTCGCGGGCCGGGGTTTGGTGTAGTCCCAGACTTGGGTGCGCGCCGTTGGATCGGGCACGCGCTCGCCCGTGACATTATGCTCAATGGTGCCGATGCCATCCCAGCGGGTGACAAGATTGCCTTGCGCATCGCGGCGCTCTCGCCGTGCGTCCCAATCCAACACGGCATCGCGGTTTTCGATATTCTTGAAATCGCGCAACACGGGTTCGGCGGGGCTGGCCTTGCCGTGGGTGCGAAAATGCCATTGCAGATAGCCGATCCACAGCACCAGTTCGGCCACGGCGGCGGCCCACGGGTTCAGTTCCAGTCCCAGAAACTGATGCGGGTCAACAGTGTGCCCGGCGAGGGAGAGGGCGCCCTGTTCCTCGCCCAGTTCGGCCAAAAGGGCCATCACTTCACCCTCCAGCCGTTTCATCAGTTCAAGGGCGACATAGAGGAAGTTGCCCGACCCGCAGGCCGGATCGAGGACAAGGGTTTCGCAAAGCTGGCGGTGAAAGGCGTGAACCTCGGCGCGGGCGTCATCCAGCTTTCCCTGATTGGCGAGGGTGAGGGCGGCGGCTTGCACATCGCGCCAATCGGCCCGCAGGGGTTCGATGACCGTCGGCATGACAAGGCGTTCGACATAGGCGCGGGGCGTGTAATGCGCGCCCAGCTTGTGGCGCTGGCGTTTGTCGAGGGCGCGTTCCAGGAGGGTTCCGAAGATGGCGGGCTCAACCTCTTTCCAGTCCTTTTCCCCGGCAGCGATCAGAAGGGACAGTTGCACCTCGGTCAGGGGGAGGGCGTCGGCATCGCGGAACAGGCCGCCGTTGAAGCGCATCAGGTCGCACATCAGCGCCGCCGAAAAGCCGCCGGTGTCCATGGTCCGCCACAGCCCGCGCAGGGCAGGGGCGGCATGTTCAGGATGACCGCGCAGCTTGTGCAACAGGGTGGTGAAGCTGCCATGCGGGATCAGGTCGACATCCTCGGCAAACATCGTGAACAGGCAGCGCATTAGGAAACGGGCGACATCCTCGGGCTTGTGGCCCTGACCCTCGAATGACCGGCCAAGGGCGGCCAGATGGCCCGCCACTTCGCGGGTTACGCGGGCCGCGACCTTGGCGGGGTCCATGCTGTGCGGGTCGGTCCAGATGGCGTGCAGGCGGGCGCGGACAGCGTCGTCGCGCAGGTCGTCGGGGCTGAGGCGATAGCGGGTGCCGTCGGGGAACTGGGTGTAGCCCTGCCCCTGGCCAGAGAAGTCGGCATAAACCTCGATCACATGGCCAACATCGACGATGATCAGGAAGGGCGGCCAGCCATCGGTGCGCGCCACGGCACGGGCATAGCCATCGGCCTGATTGCGGGCGCGCAGCATGGTATCATCCCAGCGCGCGCTGCCGCGTTGGCCGTGGCCCTGCCGTTGTTTTGGGGCGTCGGCCAGCAGGGAAAGCTGGTCATCGGTAGCAGTGCGGTGGACACCCTGCTTGGCCTCCATGATGAAAGAGCCGCGCCGGTAAAGATCCACAAAGCCGCGCGACTGGGTGCCTGTGTGAATGAAGGTGACCGGGCGTTCAAAGCGGTAGTCGTCGCTTTGGGCATCAGCCGTAGCGGGTTTGGGTGCGTCGACGCCCAAGAGCTGGGTCAGCTCGATGGCGAATTGTTGGAAGTTGGCGCGCTCGGACCCGCCCGAGGCTTTCCAGAGCGTGATGAAATCCTGGGTGATTGACCTGCCCCCCGGTCGTCCCTCGTTCATAACGAGAGTCTGGCTTGTTGATAATCGTCAGTTTCGGGTTGGGCAAGCGCGCCGGGTGCGTTGTTGTCA
>JAYSQA010000363.1:0-26301 GCA_043721775.1 Rhodobacterales bacterium | reverse complement strand
CCAGTCAAAGACTGGCGGATCACCGCCGACGATAAAGTCTTCCGGAAGCCACGGCGCGAAATGCTGCTCGTAAATCCCCAGCGTGGTGATGCGGGCATCGGTCCAGCCTTGGCGGTCAATCACATAGTCAACCACCAGCGTGTCGCCCACCGTCTGGATGCGGCCCTTGTGACCATCCTGTCGGGTAAAGCTGATGCCTTTGGCTAGGTTATCCGCCGTCACACACTCGGCAGCGGCGGGCAACGCCAGCAGGCAGGACAACAGGAAACCGCGCAACATGGCGACCTCAAAAAGACGATGCCGCCCGAGGCTGGCCCGGACGGCATGACATGTAAAGACCTTCAGCGGGCCAGGAACGTCCCGTCGGCCTTCAGGGCCACATAGCATTCGTCGATGGACTTCCATGCCCGTTCGATCAGGATATCAATCTCATCCGTCGTGATGATCAAGGGCGGCGAGATGATCATCCGGTCGCCGACATGGCGCATGATCAGGTCATTGGCAAAGCACCGCTCGCGGCAGCGATAGCCGACGGTGCCGGTGTCAGAGGCGAACTTGGCGCGGGTCGCCTTGTTCGGCGTCAGCGCGATAGAGCCCATCAGGCCGACAAGCTTCGCCTCACCCACCATTGGATGGTCGGTCAGGGCGTGCCATTTCTTGGCAAGATAGGGGCTGGCCACATCGCGGACGTGTTCGACGATATGCTCTTCCTGCAAGATCCGGATATTTTCCAGCGCCACCGCTGCGGCGACCGGGTGGCCGGAATAGGTATAACCGTGGTTGAAATCGCCCTTCGAGGCCATCACTTCCGCCACTTCGTCGCAGACAATCGACCCGCCGATCGGCTGGTAGCCCGAGGACAGGCCCTTGGCGATGGTCATGATATGAGGGCGGATGCCGAAGGTCTGCGACCCAAACCAGTTGCCGGTGCGGCCAAAGCCGGTGATGACCTCATCAGCGATCAGCAGGATGCCATACTTGTCAACGATGCGCTGCACTTCCGGCCAATAAGACGACGGCGGGATGATGACGCCGCCAGCGCCCTGCACCGGCTCGCCGATGAAGGCCGCAACGTTCTCGACACCCAGTTGCAGGATCATCGTTTCCAGTTCCCGCGCGCGCAGCAGGCCGAAGTCGTCCGGCGTCATGTCGCCGCCCTGTTCCCACCAGTTCGGCTCGCCAATATGCACGATGCCCGCGATCTTGCCGCCATGGGCATGAATGCCCGACATGCCGCCCAACGACCCGCCGCCCATGGTAGACCCGTGATAGCCATTGGTCCGCCCGATGATGATGCGCTTTTCCGGCTGGCCCTTGATGTCCCAATAGCGGCGAACCATGCGGATGTTGGTGTCGTTCGCTTCCGAGCCCGAGCCTGCGAAGAAGACGTGGTTCATGCCCTGCGGTGCCACTTCCGCAATCTTGGCGGCAAGGGCAATGGCGGGGATATGCGAGGTCTGGAAGAAGGTGTTGTAATAGGCCAGCTGGTCCATCTGCGCCTTGGCCACATCGCCCATCGAGGTGCGACCGTAGCCGATGTTGACGCACCACAGGCCCGCCATGCCGTCGATGATCTTGTGGCCCTCGCTGTCGGTCAGCCAGACGCCCTTGCCCGCCGTCATGATCCGGGCGCCCTTCTTGGCGAGTGCGGAATTGTCGGTGAAGGGGTGCATGTGGTGGGCCGCGTCCAGCGCCTGAAGCTCGGCCGTCGGCATGTGGTTGGTGATCTTGTTCATGGTGACCCCTTGAAGTTTGGGCGAATCCCTGGTGTGGTCCGGCGCCGTTTGGGTCAGTTTATGATCAAATCGAAATGCGATCAAGAAATTTGATCAAATTTTTCAGGGCGACAGGCAGAGGTTCAGATTTCGCCCCGCTCCAGCGCCAGCCGCACCTGATCCACCCCCTGCCCGATGTCGGAATGCATCGCCAATGCCAGTGCGCCGGCATCGCCCGCCTTCATGGCGGCAAGGGCTTCCTCGTGCTGGTCAGGCAAGCTGGAGGCCCCGCCCTTGGCAATCACGATCCGCAGCGACGGCCCGAAGCGCAGCCAAAGCGAGCGGGCCATGTCAACCAGAACCGGCGCGTCCGACGCCTCGTACAGGGCGAAGTGGAAGGCGTGGTTGCTTTCCAGATAAGCGGTGATCTCTCCGCCACGGATGGCGGCGTCAACCTGACCGTCAATCGCCGCAAGCCGGTCAATCAGGGCCGGGGTCATGTTGGCGGCGGCGAGTTCGGCAAGACGGGGTTCAATGGTCATCCGCGCAAAGGCGATCTGGTCCAGCAGGCCTGGGGTCAACTTAGGCACCGTCACCCGCCGGTTGCCCTGCGGCAGCAAAGCGCCTTCAGCCGCCAGCCTGCGGATCGCCTCGCGTACCGGAGTCATGCCAGCGCCAAGGTCGTTGATCAGGCCCTGAATGGTGACCGGGGCGCCGGGTTCCAACAGGCCAAACAGGATCATGTCCCGCAGGCGGGCATAGGTGACCTCGTGGGTCGGTATCTTGCGCGTGTCGTTCATGGGGCTGCCCGGTTTGATCAAACAGGGTTATGACGCGTTTTTACCAGCAATCAAGGCGGGAAATCGCAGAGCGGGGGCCAGCCCCCGCACCCCGGGATACTTGTACCTGAATGAAGGGGTCAGAGGGGGGTATAGCTGAATTCCGTGAAATCCGCCGTCCAACCCTGTCCGGTCAGATCCTGCGCGATCATGCCGACGAAAGCCCCGGTGAACGAGGCATGTTCACCCCGCCCGCCCTCGTCCGAGATCACCGAGGCATCCAAGGTCGGACCGACGGGCTGAGGCATTTCGTCCGGGCGGCCGACATGGAAGCGCTGCGTCGCGCCGCTGACACGGACCTCCAGCCGGACCGGGCCCTGCGGGATGGCGTAAAGGCCGTGGAACGTCAGCCCCTCACCCGGCCAGTTGCCAAGGCACGAGACCAGCTGCAGAACGCGGCCCTGATGCGGGTCGTGGGTGATCAGGGCCGCATGAAATTTCGTCCGGTTGTAGTAGGTCGCAAGCCCCGCCGCACGCTGGTAGTTCGGGGCGGTGACCTCTGCCACGGTGGCGGCGGTGTAGCTGTGATGCCGTTGCCGACGTGCGACCAACGACTGCTCAAACCAGCTGCCAAGGCTTTCCCGCCCGGTCAGACGCAGCGCATGGCCGGTGAGGGTGAACAGCCTTTCCGGATAAGGCGTGCGCAGCCACTGGAACTCCGGTGGCAGGGTGACGGTGAAACGGTGGTGCCGGGGCTGCTCTGGCTCACGCAGGGCAGCGGCTGGCAGGGTCAGCGGCGGCACCAGTCCGCCGTCTTTCAGGTAAAGCCAATCGTCCCGCCACGCGCATGCAGCAATCGCCGTCTCTCGCCCAAGGGCACAGAACACTCCGTTCGGCCCCTGCATGGGACGGCCGCAAAGGTAGGTGTGATAAGCTTCGCCCGCTGGCGTCTCGACATACTGCCCGTGCCCGGGGCGCTGCAACGGGCTGTCCGGAGCGAAACGGGTGGTAAGCAGATGCTTTTGCGGATGCGTCTCATAAGGTCCGCAGATGTGGCGGCTGCGGGCCATCGAGACCGCGTGGTCATAGCCGGTGCCGCCCTCGGCGACCGTCAAGAAGTACCAGCCGTTCCGCTTGAAGATATGCGGCGCCTCGGTCAAGCCAAGGTCGGTGCCGGTGTAAATCGTGGCCACCGCGCCGATCAGGCCGCGTCCGGGATGCCACTCCTGAATCTCGATCCCGTCGAACTAAGAGTTCGCCGGGTTCGTCCCCTTCCCGGCCCACGATGGTTCCACCGCATGTTGAGAAACCATTTCCGCCCGTCGTCATCATGAAACAACGAAGGGTCGAACCCGGACGAGGTCACATAGACCGGGTCTGACCAGTCATCTCCCATCGTCTCACAGGTCACGATGAAGTTGTGCGCATCCTTGAACGCGCCGTCAAACCGCTTGACGTCGGTATAAACCAGCCAGAACCGCCCGTCGGCATAGGACAGACAGGGCGCCCACATCCCGCAACTGTCCGGATTGCCCCGCACGTCCAGTTGCGAGGCCCGGTTCAATGGCCGGCTTGCCAGCGTCCAGTTCACCAGATCCGTCGAATGGTGGATCTGGACGCCCGGATACTACTCGAACGTCGAGGTTGCGATGTAATAGTCGCGCCCGCCCCGGCAGATCGAAGGATCCGGGTTGAAACCACGCAGAATCGGGTTCCGGGTCATGTCCGCCTCCAGATTGCACGCGTGCAAGCCAGGCCAAGCCCCTGATCACAAGGACAATCCTGAAATCTATTAACCTTTTCTTTACCCCCTTCACCTTGGCGCAAATACTCTGCCGGGGTTCCCCAAGGGGGGTGCGCAGCCCCCCTTGGGCGAGGGGGGTTCGGGGGGGCGAGCAGCCCCCCCGATGCGCCAGCCCAAGACGCTTACGCCAGCAAGGCGCGCGCTTCAGCGATCCCCAAAGCCGCTGGCCTTGTGCAGGTCGTGGTCAGGGTGACAAACTGCCCCGTCTCGCCCGACTTCAGGATAGACGTCATCACATCCACCCCATGCAGCGTCCGCTCCAGCGAGCAGCGGTGGTCGCGCCCCTCGATATGGGCCTGCGCCATGTCGGCCAGGCCCGCCGTGCGGTAGTTCGCCAGGGGGCCACGCGGGCTGTCCTGGTTGGTCTTGTAGAACGGGTGATCCCACGGCTCTTGCACCACGGGTTGGCCGCCGGGGGCAGCCACCTCGACCGTGCCGCCGAAGAAATTCGGGTCCGGGACATAAAGCGTGCCCTTTGTGCCATAAAGCTCGAAATGGCTGCGCTTGTGGTGCCAGACGTCCCACGATGCCGAAAAGCTGATCGTGGCGCCGGAGTGGAACTCCAGCAAAGCCTGGATATTCGAGGGCGTGTTGACGGTGATCATCTCGCCCATGCGCGGGCCGGAACCGATCGGGCGCTGCGCCTGCGCTGACGAGGTCAGGGCGCCGACGCGCTTCACCGGGCCCAGCAGGTTGATCAGCGTGGCGATGTAATAGGGCCCCATGTCCATGATCGGGCCAGCGCCGGGTTGATAGAAGAAATCGGGCGATGGGTGCCAGCTTTCGGGGCCATGGCCTTGAATGGCCGCATTGCCGGTGGTGATCGTGCCCACCGTGCCCTCATCCAGAATGGCGCGGGCCTGCTGATGGGCGCCGCCAAGGAAGGTGTCGGGCGCACAGCCGACGGACAGGCCTTTGGTCTTGGCCAGATCGCGCAGCGTGGTGCCTTGTTCCAGCGTCAGGACCAGCGGCTTTTCGGAATAGGCGTGCTTGCCCGCCTCCAATATGCGTTTGGTGACAGGGTAGTGCGCTTCCGGGATCGTCAGGTTGATGATGATGTCCAGGTCGGGGTTGGCCAGCAGGTCATCAACGCCTTGCGCCCTGGTGTTGTATTCGGCGCTGCGGGCTGTCGCCGCCTCCATATTGATATCGGCCACCGCGCGCACTTCCAGCCCTTTGAACAGGGGGGCCAGACGCAGATACGAGGTCGAGATATTGCCGCAGCCGATGATGCCGATGCCGAGTTTTGTGCCAGAATTTATGCCGGGATTTGTCATGGGTGCCTCACAAAGCTTTCAAAGCGGCGAAGGCGCGGGTGGCAAAGCGCCGGTCATCCGAGGGGTTGTCATGTTCCAGCACGAAATGCTGGCAGCCTGCGGCGACAAGGGCGGCGTGGATGGTTTCCCAGTCCACGGTGCCATGGCCCACGTCGGCCCAGCCGTCTTCGTCAAGGTTCTCGCCCTTGGCGGCGATGTCCTTGACATGGGCGGCGGTGATGCGGCCCGCGTATTGCTTGATCCACGCCAGCGGATCAGAGCCGCCACGGATCACCCAAGCGACATCAAGTTCCACCTCAAGGCTTGGCCCGCCTTCAAGGATCGAGGCTTCCGGGATCGAGCCATCGGCCTGCGCCATGAATTCGAAGTCATGGTTGTGCCAGCCAAAGCCAAGGCCAGCGGCGCGCAGCGGGGCACCGGCCTTTTCAAGGCGGGCACCAAAGGCACGCCAGCCCGCGGCATCTGACGGGCGTTGGTCGGGCATGATGTGGGGCACATAGATGCGTTCAATGCCAAGGGTCGATGCCACTTCCAGCGCCCAATCGGGGGTGTCTTCCACCTGGCTCAGGCCGAAGTGGCCGGTTTTCATGCTGAGGCCCGCATCCTTCAAAGCGGCGACGGTTGCGGCAAGGGTGGCTGCGTCAGCGTAAAGGCCGCCGAAACCCTCAGTTCCGGTCAGGCCCACTTCGGCCAGCATCTTGGCGGTGGCCGCCAACGGTGGGAATTTGCGCGAAGAGTAAAGCTGATACGCGATCATCGGATATCCTTTCAGTCAGTGGCGGAATGTCAGTGGGTGGCAGAATGTCAGTAGGTGGCAGAGTGCAGGTCGCGCAGGGTAAAGCGCGGCGTCTCGCCATTGAAGTCGGTGGGCGTGAAGATCACGGTCGCCGGATACCCCGGGAACAGCGTGATAGCGTTGACCGAGAAGCGGCCCGGCTGGTCAGCCTCTAGCGCCACGAACAAGGCGAGGGTGTCGGACGTCACCGTGATTTCATAAGCATGGCCAAGGCTTACCACCTGATGCGTCAGGTTCGCGGGTGCCAGATCATAAAGCTTGTAGGGCTTGGGGGCGAAGTGGTCGCCGCCCTTGTGGATGCCCATGGTGTCGACCCAGGTATAAGCCAGCATCTCATCCTCGGCCACTTCGACGGTCATGGCCAGCGCCGCAGAGGTGCCAACGCCAAGGGTTTGGGTGGCCAGTTCGCGGGTCTTGCCATCCATGGTGACGGCATGGGCCGTGACGGTCAGGGTGATGTCATGGTCAAGGTCATTGACGGCGCGCAGTTCGATCTTGCCTTTGACCGGGACAGCCGAGACGAAGACCGGGGCGTAGAACGCCTTTGCCATGTGATGCAGCAGCTTCCAGCCGCCTCCGTGGTCAAGGCTGGCCCAGGAACACACCGGCCAGGTGTCGTTCAGCTGCCAGATCAGGGTCCCCATGCAGTGCGGCTTCAAGGAGCGCCAATGGGTGACGGCGGTTTTGATGGCCAAGCCTTGCTGAACCTGGCTGAGGTAGACGAAGTTTTCAAAGTTGGTCGGGAAGCGGAAGTAGCGGAACATGGTTTCCGCAATGCGGGCGTTGCCGCCGGCGTTCTTCTGGTGGCTTTCCATCACGGGGGCCGCGATGTTGAAGTCTTTGGGGTCAGCGAATTTGCGGATGATGTCCATGGATGGGTAGGACTGGAAGCCGAATTCGGAACAGAAGCGGGGGGCGACGTCGCGGTAGTGGTCGAAATCACGGCCCTCGTGCCAGACGCTCCAGAAGTGCATGTCGCCCTTCTTGTCATCATGCCAGGTATCGCCGAAATCCATCGGGCCGGGGCTGGGCGAGGAGGGCCACCAGACCGCACCAGGGACTGCGGCTTTCAGGCTTTGTTCGATGGTGCGGTTCAGGCGGTCGTAGCCCACAAGGTATTGGTCACGATTGGCGCGGGTTTCGGGGAACCAGGTCAGCGCGCCGATCAACTCGTTGTCGCCGCACCAGATGGTCATCGCGGCGTGGTGGTGCAGGCGCAGGGCGTTCTGGCGGACCTCCTCGGCCACCTGAGAAAGGAAGGCGTCGTCGGCGGGGTAGATGTGGCAGGAGAACATGAAATCCTGCCAGATCATCAGGCCCAACTCGTCGCAGAGGTCGTAGAACCATGAGGGCTCATACCGCCCGCCGCCCCAGATGCGGATCATGTTCATGTTGGCGAGGGCGGCGGATTGCAGCAGGTCGCGGGTGTCAGGTTCGTTGATACGGCCTGCCAAAGCATCGGCGGGGATCCAGTTGGCGCCCTTGCAGAAGATATCGCGGCCGTTGATGCGGACCTTGAAGCCAAGGCCTGTGGCGTCTTTCTCTGTCACCAGTTCGGCGGAACGCAGGCCGATGCGGCGGTGCAGGGTCTGGCTGCCCAAGGTAACGGTCAGGTCATGCAGCGGTTGCGCGCCCTGCCCTGCGGGCCACCAGAGTTTGGGGTCGTCGATCGGCAGAAGGGCGGTTGCCACGCCACGCTTGACCACGGCCTTGGCATCGACGCCGCAGAGGGAGAAGGTGACTTCGCGGCCATCCTCACCCTCGACATGGGCTGCGACCGATACAACGGCGCGGCCCGGGGTGTGGGTTTGGGTGATCACCAGGTGGTCGATCCGGGTTTCGGCCACCGGTTCAAGGTACAGGTCGCCGTAGACGCCAAAGGTCGCAAGCGCGATGTTCCAATCCCAGCCGAAATCGCAGGACGGTTTGCGCACCATGTTGCCATTGTGGATCGGCGTGTTGTTGGCCGAGAACGGCACGAAATAGCGGTAGGCGTCCTGCCGCCGCTTGGCCTCGACCACGATATTGCCGAAGGTCAGGGTGATGTCATTGGTGCCCAGTTTCAGCACGTCGGACAGGTCAACCCGGTGCGACAGGAACATGTTGTCGGAGGTCAGAACCGTAACCCCGTTCACCGCCACCGTCACCAGCGTGTCAAGCATGGAGGCGATCAGCACCAGATCGGTCCGGTCAGCCGCAAAGCTGCGCTTTGCCACCCATGTCCGGTCGCAAATCCAGCGCAGCCCGTATTCATTGCGGCCAAAGTAGGGGTCGGGGATCGACCCTGCCTTGAACAAGGCGTCAATCCCGTCGCCGGGGATTGTGAAAGTGAGGGCATTTTCGCCGCTGTCTTGCGAAAGCGACCAGTCCCCGGCAAGGTTCAGCATGATCAGATCCGCAGTTCGTTGGTTTCGTCAAAAAGCGAGGACTTCGCGATATCGACCTTCAGATGCACATGCGTTCCGGCCTGCGGGCGATGTTCGAACGGCACCCGCACCGACATTTGCCTGCCATCAGCCAGCAGCCAGACCAGCGAGTCTGCACCCATCGGCTCGTCAATTTCCACAACCGCCGGAATGGTCTTGCCGGGGATTGCGGTGTCAACGATGGTGATATGTTCCGGACGCAGGCCGATGATGGCCTTGGGCCGGTCCATGATCGCACCACCTTCATAGCCCGACAGGTCAAGGTTGATATCGCCCGACTGGAAGGTCTTGCCGCCATTGGTAGTTGCGCCCTTGATGAAGTTCATCGCCGGGCTGCCGATGAAACCGGCCACGAACAGGTTGGCGGGGCGGTTGTAGATGGTGTGCGGCTCGTCCAGTTGCTGGATGATACCGCCGCGCATGATGGCGATGCGGTCGGCCAGCGTCAAAGCCTCGATCTGGTCATGGGTCACGTAGATCATCGTGTTTTTCAGGCGGTTGTGCAGGCGCTTGAGTTCCACCCGCAGTTCCGAGCGCAACTTGGCGTCAAGGTTCGACAGGGGTTCATCGAACAGGAACACATCGACTTCCCGCACCAGGGCGCGGCCGATAGCGACGCGCTGGCGCTGGCCACCCGAGAGCGCCCCCGGCTTGCGGTCCAGGAGCGGCCCGATTTGCAGGATTTCCGAGGCGCGCTGGACGCGCTTTTCAATCTCGTCCTTGGGCAGGCCTGCGATTTTCAGGCCGAAGGACATGTTGCCGCGCACGGTCATCTGCGGGTACAGCGCGTAAGACTGGAACACCATGCCGATGCCGCGTTCAGACGGTTCGGCCCAGGTGACGTTCTTGCCCTTGATGTGGATCTGCCCCTCGGACAGTTCCAGCAAACCGGCAACGCAGTTCAGCAGCGTGGACTTGCCGCAGCCGGATGGCCCGAGCAGCACGATGAACTCCCCTTCCTCGACATCAAGGTTCAGGTTTTTCAGAACTTCAGCAGAACCGAATTTCAGGGTCAGGTTTTGGACGGAAACGGAAGTAGTCATGTGATCAACCCTTCACGGCGCCGGCTGCAATGCCGCGCACGAAGTATTTGCCTGAGACGAAGTAGATGGTGAGCGGGACAAGCCCGGTAAGGATGGTCGCAGCCATGTCGACGTTATACGCTTTGCCGCCCGTGGCCGAGTTGACGATGTTGTTCAACTGCACGGTCATCGGGTAGTTGGTCGGGCCCGCGAAGATCACACCGAACAGGAAGTCGTTCCAGATGCCGGTGACTTGCAGGATGATCGAGACGGTGAAGATTGGCGTGGCCATCGGCACGAAGATCTGGAAAAAAATCCCCCAGTAGCCGGCACCATCCACCCTTGCGGCCTTGAACAACTCTTGCGGCAGGCTGGCGAAGTAGTTGCGGAACAGCAGGGTTTGGACTGGCAGGCCGAAGATCGTGTGGACAAGGATCACAGCGGGCAGCGTGGAATAGATGCCCAGTTTGCTGGTGATGATGACCAGGGGATACAGCATCACGATATAGGGGATGAAGTTGGCCAGCAGCAGAACGGCGAAGAACACTTCGGAGAACTTGAACGGCCAGTTCGCCAGCGAATAGCCGGTGACAGAGGCCACCGCGATCGACACGATGGTGGACGGCACGGTGATCTTGATCGAATTCCACAGGCCGACCTTGATGCCCTCGCAATAAAGCCCGGTGCAGGCGGAATCCCAGGCCTTGGCCCAGGCGTCCAGCGTCGGGGACAGCGTTGGCACAAAGATGTTGCCGGACTGGATTTCCTGGATGTTCTTCAAGGACGTGATGATCATGATGTAAAGCGGGAACAGGAAGAACGCCGCACACACGATCAGCACACTGTAGACCACGAACCGCTGCGGTGTGATGAAGGCTTTCGGCTTGGCGCCTGAGGGGCCGGTAAGGGTTTGGGGATTTGCCATGATGTCCTCATCAGATCCGTTTCTTGCTGAATTCCATCCTGATCCATGGGATCAAGACGATAGCCATCGTCGCAAGCATGACGGTTGACGCCGAAAGCGACTGGCCGAGGTTGGCCGAGAAATTCTGGTACACATAGCGCGTCGGCACGTCTGACGAAAGGCCGGGGCCGCCGTCGGTCAGGGCCACCACAAGGTCATAGACCCGCACCGAGCCTGCGGCGACGATCACGAAGGTAGTCACCAGAACCGGGCGCATCATCGGCACGACGATCTGAAGATAGGTGCGCCAGGCGGGAATGCCGTCAACCCGGGCGGCTTTCCAGATATCCTCGTCAATGCCGCGCAGACCGGCCAGCATCAGGGCCATGACAAAGCCGGTGCCCTGCCAGATACCGGCGATCACGATGGCATACATGACCATCTGCCGATCCGCGATCCAGTCAAAACGGAACGAGGTCCAGCCCATTTGCCGCACGGCGTGTTGCAGGCCATATTCGGGTGACATGATCCAGGCCCAGACGTGGCCGGTCACGATGAAGGACAAGGCGAAGGGATAAAGATAGATCGTGCGGAACATGCCCTCGGCGCGGATCTTCTGATCCATCATCACCGCCAGCAGGAAGCCAAGGCCAATCGACAGCGCAACCGACAGCACGGCATAGGTGGCCACGTTCGGCAAAGCCCCGGTGCAGCTGAATTTCCAGTCAGCTTGGCCTATCTGCGTGATCGCCGGGCAATTCATCCAGCGGTCGGTGTTGAACAGGCGGGTGTAGTTGGCGAAACCGACAAAGCCATTGATCCACTCTTTCGGAGAGAAAATCGGCACGATCTTGATGTTGGTAAACGAGAACAGCACAGTCCACAGGGTGCCTCCGACGAACACGACCAGCACGATCAGCATCATCGGCAAAGAGGCAAACTTGGAATTCAGATTGCGGAACAAGGGATTTGGCCTGTCCATCCGTCCTACCTTTATCAAGGGGTTGGCTTCATCAAGGGGTGGGGGCAAGAGACAGGTCCGATCTCGTTTCCTGAGACCGGACCTGCACTGCGTTTTAATCGACGACCGGACTTACTTCGGTGCGTTCTTGATGATGTCGACGAACTTGGCCTGAGCGTCGGCCGCCTTCATGTCGGGGTTCGCCATGAATTCGGTGAACAGGTCATTGATCTGGTTCAGCGAATCGCGGTCGATCATCTGGATGTCGTTCGGAAACACGGCGGTCGAGTGGTCCAGAATCTCAAGGCCCTTCTTCATGCAGTCGTTGGCCATCGACAGGTCAACGTCAGCACGCATCGGCAGCGAGCCCTTTTTCAGGTTGAAGGCAACCTGGACTTCCTTGGTGACAAGGGTAGAGGCCAGTACAAGCTGGGCAGCTTGAATAGCCGGGTCGGCGTTCTTGGGGAAGTAGAACACGTCGCCGCCGGTGTTCAGAACCGGGGTCACACCCAGGCCCGGCAGGCAGTCGAAGTCTTTGCCTGCAACCAGATTGGCCACGGCAAATTCACCACCAGCCCAGTCGCCCATGATGTTGGCAGCAGCTTTGCCCTGAATGACAAGGCCGACAGCTTCGTTCCACTGCGGCACCATCTTGTCAGCCGGGGTGTATTGACGCACACCAGCCAGCGTTTCGAAGATCTTGCCGAATTCAGCGCCACCAGCAATGGACAGGTCACGATCCTTGTAGACCTTGACGAAGTTCTCAACACCAGCCTGAGCCACCAGAATGTCGTTGACCATCAGACCAACCGGCCAGCCCTGGGCCAGCGACAAGGGCTGAATGCCAGCCTTTTGCAGTGCGGGCGCATCGGCCAGCAGTTCGTTGATGTCTTTCGGCGGGGTCATGCCAAGGTCGGTGAACACCTTGCGGTTGGTCCACATCCACTGGGCCGAGTGCAGGTTGACCGGAACGCAGTAAACTTTGCCGTCGACGGTGCAGGACGCCAGTTGCGATGCGGGGCGCAGAATGTGAGCCCAGTCTTCCTTGGTGGCCAGATCGGTGATGTCGGTCATCAGACCGGCCTTGATCAGGTCATCGGCATCTTTGCCTGGGTTCAGCTGGGTGGCGCCCATCGGGTTGCCGCCCATGATCCGCGAGATGATGATCGGACGAGCGACGTCGCCGGAGCCTGCAATGGCGCCGTCAACCCACTTGTTTGCCGAACCGTCAGCTGCCTTGGTGGCATCGAACGCTTTGGCGAATTCGGCCACGGCGGCGGCTTCACCACCAGAGGTCCACCAGTGGGTGACTTCCAGATCAGTGGCCATGCCGACAGACGGCAAAGCCACGGTAGCAGCCAGAACCGCTGCCATAGTAAACGCTTTCATTAGGGTCTCCTCCCCGTTTCTAAATCGTTATAGTCTGATCCTATAACGTTATAGTTTTTTCAATCAAGCAATCTTTTCACTTGCGGCTGTGCTTTTTGCAAGCGCTCTATGGCGGGTGATAACGGGTCGGCAGGCCCGGTTTTTTCCCCCGAAAAAGTGCCCCAAATCCGAAAGACTGCTCTGTATCCCATGAACGCGCCCCTGATTTTCTGCACTGCAACATCGGCCTTTGCCCTCAGTTTCATGGGGGTTCAGGGGGTGCGACCTGTCCTTTCCGGTCCGGGTGCTGCGATGCGGCGCAACCGCTTGCGCCCGGCCTTGGGTCACCCCGCTGGCGTCAGAATGCCCGCAGGTTGCCTTGAAGTGATTCGCCACGGCAGCACTTTCAACCGGGGCAGCACTTTCAACCGGGGCGGCACACCGTGACCGGAGTATCTTTGATGCCCGGTGATTCGGAGCGACCAACCCTCAAGACCATCGCGGCGGAAACCGGGCTGGCGATTGCCACTGTATCGCGGGCGCTGAAAGATGCGCCCGACATTGGCGAGGAAACCAAGAAGCGCGTCCGCGAAACTGCGGAACGGTTGGGCTATCGTCCAAACCGCGCCGGGGTGCGCCTGCGCACCGGCAAGACCAATGTGATCGCCCTGACCTTGTCGACCGAGGCGGATGTGACGAACCATACCTCGAAGCTGCTTTATTCCATCGCCGAGGCGTTGCGGGGGACGGCCTATCATCTTGTGGTGACACCGTTCTTTCCCGATCAGGACTCGATGGACCCGATCCGTTACATCGTGGAAACCGGCTCGGCGGACGGCGTGGTGCTGAACCAGACCCTGCCTGATGACCCCCGTGTGCGCTATCTGGCCGAACATGGCTTTCCCTTCGTTACGCATGGTCGCACCGACATGGGGATCAACCACCCCTATTTCGACTTCGACAACGAGGAATTTGGCCGCATTGCCGTGCGCGAACTGGTCAAGCGTGGCCGCAAGCGGCTGCTGCTTATTCCGCCACCGCGCGCGCATTCCTATGCGGGCCACATGATCACCGGTTTTGCCGATGAGGCGGCGTTGCTGGGGGTGGTCTTTGAAGTCACCGATGAGATCAGCAGCGATTCCGGGGCTTTGGCGGTTGAGGCCCATGTGACGGACCGGATGGCGCGGCTACCGCAGATTGACGGGATCGTGTGCGGGTCGACCACCGCGGCGATGGCGGCGGTGGCGGGGGCGGAAAACTCGGGGTTGCAGATCGTGCGCGATTTCGACATCGTCTCGAAAGAGGCGATCACCTTTCTGCATCGCTTTCGCCGTGGCATCATCGTAGTGAAAGAGGATGTGGGTCAGGCCGGAAACTTCATTGCCCGCGCCCTGATGGCCGCCATCGAACGCCGCGCCCCCGAACTGGGCCAGTTTCTGGAGCGCCCGACCGGGGCCGACGATGGGTTGCAGATTGAAGACCGGAAAAACAGCCTTCCGACAGGAGAAATCACATGAAGACCATCAAGGGACCGGCGCTGTTTCTGGCGCAATTCGCGGGCGATGCGGCGCCCTTCAACAGCTGGGACGGCATCACGAAATGGGCGGCCGACTGCGGCTATGTCGGCGTGCAGGTGCCAAGCTGGGACGGACGGCTGTTCGATCTTGAAAAAGCCGCCGCCTCGAAGACCTATTGCGATCATATCAAGGGGGTGGCCGCCGACAACGGCGTGCAGATAACCGAACTTTCGACCCATTTGCAGGGCCAGCTTGTCGCCGTGCATCCGGCCTATGACACGCAATTCGACGGCTTCGCCGCCCCTTCCGTGCGCGGCAATCCCAAGGCGCGTCAGGAATGGGCGGTTGATCAGGTCAAAATGGCACTGACCGCCAGCCGCAACCTTGGTCTGACCGAACACGCCACCTTCTCAGGCGCTTTGGCCTGGCCCTATCTTTACCCTTGGCCGCAGCGCCCCGCCGGTCTGGTGGAGGAGGCGTTTGATGAACTCGCCCGCCGCTGGCTGCCGTTGCTGAACCATGCCGAAGACTGCGGCGTCGATGTCGCCTATGAAATCCATCCCGGTGAAGACCTGCATGATGGCGTCACGTTCGAGATGTTCCTTGACCGCGTGAAGGGTCATGCCCGGGCAAACATGCTGTATGATCCCAGCCACTATGTGCTGCAATGCCTTGATTACCTTGACCATATCGACATCTACCACCAGCGGATCAAGATGTTCCACGTCAAGGATGCCGAGTTCAACCCGACGGGCCGCCAAGGTGTCTATGGCGGCTTTCAGCCTTGGGTGAACCGGGCAGGCCGCTTTCGTTCACCAGGCGACGGGCAGGTTGATTTTGGCAGCATCTTCGCCAAACTGACACAGCACAACTTCTCGGGCTGGGCGGTGGTGGAATGGGAATGCTGCCTGAAACACCCCGAGGATGGTGCGCGGGAAGGCGCTGCCTTTGTGGCATCGCATATTATCCGCGTGACCGAGAAGGCGTTTGACGACTTTGCGGATGCGGGCACCGACCGCGCCGCCAATCGCCGGATGCTGGGCCTTGGCTGATGCGGGTTGGCGTCAACCTGCGACTTTGGACCAGCGTTTGGGCGCAGGGCGATCTGCCTGACAGACCCGTCCCGCAAGCGCGCAGAAACCATGGGCTATAACAAGGTTGAGGTGCCCTTTTCGGGCGGCCACCCGGCCCATTATGCCGGTTATGGCCGCATGGTGGGCCGGGCGTCCGTGGCCCTGGTGGACAGGTGGGGGCCAGACGCCGGTCCCCTGTCGGAAGACCCGGCTCAACGCGCATCTGCGCGAGAATATCTGTACGGGCTGGTCGATTGTGCAGACGCCCTCGGGGCCGAGGTCACGGCGGGCCGTTTTCACGCTTCCCGGGGCGCGTCCGCCGCGCAAAAGATCACCGAACGGGAATGGGGCCGGCTGGTCGAAAGCCAGACCGAGATGGCCGATCATGCGCCGATGCGTTTGGCCATCACGCCCCTGAGACGACGGGAACGATCAAGACTGATTTCTGTCGTCGATGCCTCCCGCTTGGTGCGTGCGGTGAACCGGCCGAACTATGCTTACTTGTTCGACATAAACCGTGCCCAGATTGATGAAATTGGCCCGGTCACGGCCCTGGACGCCACACTGCCCGAGGTGGGTCATGTCCATGTGTCGTTGAACCACAGCCGCACGCCCGGATATTACCAGCGAACCACCCTGCGGGCGTTGAACAGGCTTCGCTCGGCAAGCTATGGCCAGCGGATCAGCGTTGACGCCTTTGCTGAAGTGGAGTTCTCCGGCGGAGTCCGGACGGCGCCCCTGTCACAACAAACCCAACTTGCTCTGGATGCGGTTCGAACGATCCGTCAGAGTTGGAAACAATAGGAGAATACCCATGGCCATCACAGCAGCCCACGTCGCACGCAGCCCCCGCATCCGTCTTGGCATGGTTGGCGGCGGCAGGGGCGCCTTCATCGGCGCCGTTCACCGCATCGCCTCGCGCATCGACGACCAGTATGAATTGGTTGCGGGCGCGTTTTCGTCTGACCCGGACCGCAGCGCCGCCTCGGCCGCCGATCTGGGTGTGGCGCGCAGCTATGGCAGTTTTGTCGAGATGGCGCAGAAAGAGGCGCGGCGAAAGGACGGGATCGAGGCGGTGGCCATCGTCACCCCGAACCACATGCACGCCCCCGTGGCGGTGGAGTTCCTGAAACGCGGCATCCATGTGATCTGCGACAAGCCGCTGACCGCAACCCTGCCAGAGGCCAGGAAGCTGGCCAAGGCAGCCGAGGCGTCTGGCGTCGTCTTCGCGCTGACCCACAATTACACCGGCTACCCGATGATCCGTCAGGCGCGCGAACTGATCGCATCGGGCGAGTTGGGCGATATCCGTCTGGTGAATGTCGAGTATATTCAGGACTGGCTGGCCGAACCCGTCGAGGCGACGGGCCAGAAGCAAGCCGACTGGCGCACCGACCCGGCGCGTTCTGGTGCCGGTGGATCGACCGGCGATATCGGCACCCATGCCTTCAACCTCGCCAACTTTGTCACCGGCCTGACGTTGCAGGAACTGTCCGCCGACCTGCAAAGCTTCGTCCCCGGGCGCCGCGTCGATGACAACGGACATGTGATGATGCGCTATACCTCGGGCGCACGCGGCACGCTTTGGTGCAGCCAGGTCGCATCCGGCCAGGAAAACGGCCTGCGCCTGCGCGTCTTCGGCACCAAGGCCGGCATCGAGTGGGATCAGGAGAACCCCAATTACCTGTGGGTCGGCCCCTTGGGCAAACCGAAGTACCGCCTGACCCGCGGCGGCCCCGGCACCGGAGCGGCGGCAGCCCGCGTCACCCGCATCCCCTCGGGCCACCCGGAGGGCTACCTTGAAGGCTTTGCCAACATCTACACCGAAGCCGCCCGCGCCATCATCGCCCGCCGCGATGGCAGCTCTATCGACCCGGCCGTCACCTTCCCCGGCCTGAAGGAAGGGCTGGAGGGCGTGGCCTTCGTCGATGCCTGCGTCCGCTCCTCCGGGCGCAACGGGGCCTGGGTCAGCCTGGCTCTGTAGTCCGGCGGCCAACCGGCAGGCAAAGAGCATGTCTCCCCTATGCTCTTTGCCAAATACTCCCGCCGGAGGCAGCACTCTTTCAACAAACGCAAAGCTGCAAGTCCGGCCATCCAGATCCGGCCATCCAGATCCGGGCTTCCATATCCGGCCCCCAAATCCCGGCCCCCAAATCAGGATGTTCCACCCTGCGGCTTGCCGGCATCATCCCGCCCGGACGATGGCCGCAGGTAGGATGGGCAATTTGCCCATGTTACCCTAGGGGCAGGTTTTGTCGCAGGCGCGACCTTTCGCGTTGCAGCCACAGGGCTGTCAGCACCAGTGGCGCGTTCTGGATTTCACCGCTGGACAGCAACTCCATCAGCCGGTCGAACGAGATCAGGTGGCCACGAATGTCCTCGGCCTCGCTTTCAAGGCCAAAGACCCCGGCGCTGCCGTCGGGCAGGTCTGTCACGGCAATGTAAGAGTACAGGTATTCGCTGACGGCACCGGTGCTGGGATAATACCCGGCCACCAGCATAAGGTCGGTCAGCGTCAGGCCCGCTTCCTCCACCGCCTCGCGGCGGGCGGCATGTTCGGGGGTCTCGAACGGGTCAACACGGCCTGCGATCGCCTCGATCTGCCAGCATTGCCGGTCACCACGCGACATCGGGCCTGCGCGGTATTGTTCCACCACCAGCACGCGGTCACGCACCGGGTCATAGGGCAGCACTGTCACCGCGTCGCCGGTGATGAAGGCGGCACGGGTTACCGGCTCGCCAAAGGTGCCGTCAAACCGGCGCCACGACACATCGTATTCTTCCATCGCGAAAAAATACGCATAGGGTTGACGATGGGCCACCACCGCCATGTCCCCGGGGCTGGCCCGATGGCGCAACGTGGTCGGACGCGCCTCGGTCGCCGCCCGCAGGCCTGATGCGGCACGGACCAGCATCAGATACAGACGCCGCCGGATCAATTGCGGGCCGGCATGCCCCTCCAGTGCCAGAATATCCTTGACCAGCTCTTCCACGACCGCCAGATGCGCTGCCTTGATCTTCGCAGGCGCGGTTGTATTTTCCGGACCTGCATCGGCAAGATAGGTCAGCGCCGACAGGTTGGGCAGGGCCTTTGGCTGCAATCCCAAACTTTGCAGAACGAAGTCCAAACGTCCGGCGGGTTCCTCGCCCAGATGCAGCAGAACCCCGTCCAGCACCGCCCCTTCACAGGACTTTGCCACTGGCCACGGGCCTTCTGCCGCCTCTACCAGCGCCAGCCCTTCGGCGCGGGCAGGCTGTGGCGCTGCGTGATCGCCAAGGATCAGGCGCAGCAGACTGGCCTCTGCGGCCAGTCCCGCCAGAAAAATACGTGATGTCATCGTCAACTCCAGCGCCGCGCTGCCCATTCTGCGACAAGGCCAGCCAACAGCCCGCCCACGCCCAGCGCCACCAGGACATCCTGCGCCATCAAAAGCTTTCCATAATCCATCATGATATTAGGCACATCCAGCAAAGCCTTGCCCACATCGGCGCGGTACAACTGCCGGGTCGACCTTACCAGCATCGCGTAACCTGCAAAACCCAGAAGCGCCGAGAACACCAAAAGGACCGAAGTGCGCAACCCATAGCTGACCGCCTCGCCGTATCCGCGTCCGGCATTGCGCCCGAGGGACCGCCAGCCAATGATCAGGCCCAGCGCCACCATGATCTCGGGCAGATAGCCAACATCGGTGCCCTCAGGCAGATGAGGAATGTAAGCGGCAGTTGCCCAAAGGGCCACAAGCGCAAATGCCACGGCAGAAACCAGTTTTGCGGCGGTCGGCATCGGCTCCTTCTCTCCGGCCTTGACTGGCCGGAAACCCAAACTCTTCCCCGGATAAAATGGCCAGGTGTTGCCAGATATGCCCGGCGCAAGCCGCCGGGTGTCGTCAGATTTGCCCAGATCACGCGGCCGGGTGTCGCAAGGTATCCCCGGCTCAAGCGGCCGGGCGTCGCAAGGTATCCCCGGCTCAAGCGGCCGGGTGGCGCAAGGTATGCCCGGCTCAAGCGGCCGGGTGGCGCAAGGTATGCCCGGCTCAAGCGGCCGGGCGGCGCAAGGTATGCCCGGCTCAAGCGGCCGGGCGGGCAATGGTGATTTGCGTCACATCACAGTTTCCGCCCTCGAAGGTGCCCGCGCAAGAGGTCAGGTAAAAATTCCACATCCGCCGGAAGCGGTCATCAAAGCCAAGGGCCGCCACCTCGCCCCAGCGGGCGTTGAAGGTCTCGTGCCAGCGGCGCAGGGTGGAAGAATAGCTTTTGCCGATCTCGATGGACCCCAGCACCTTCAGACCCGCCCGCTCCACCTCGCGCCGCAGCACGGTCGGGGAAGGCAGCATACCACCGGGGAAGATGTATTTCTGGATGAAATCCACCGATTTTCGATAGGTTTCAAAGCGATGGTCAGCGATGGTGATGATTTGCAAGGTGGCGTTCCTGCCCGGACGCAGGCGTTTCAAGACGGAAGCAAAGTAGACCGGCCAGTACTTTTCGCCCACCGCCTCGAACATCTCGATGCTGGCGATGCCGTCATAAATGCCGGTTTCGTCGCGGTAATCCTGCAACTTGATCTCGACCAGATCCGACAGGCCCGCCCTGGCCATGCGGTCCACCGCGTATTTGTACTGCTCTGCGCTGATGGTCAGACAGGTCACTTTCAACCCGCGCTGGGCGGCGGCATATTCAGCAAACCCACCCCAGCCGCAGCCGATTTCCAGCACATGATCACCGGGCTGCGCCCCCATCAGATCGACCATCGAGGCATATTTCTGCTCTTGCGCCTTCTCCAGACTTTCTTGCCCGGTTTTGTACAGGGCCGAGGAATAGGTCATGCTTTCATCCAGCCACAGGCTGTAGAAGTCATTGCCCAGATCGTAATGGTAACTGATGTTCTTCCTGGCCTGCTTTTTAGAGTTGGCTTGCAGCCAGAACCGCAACCGCTCGTATGCCCGTACCAGGCCCAAGCCGGGAAACGAGTCATAAACCTGATCGTTGTCGGTCTGCATCAGATCCATGAAGCCCATCAGGTCAGGGGTTGACCACCAACCTTCAAGATAGGCTTCACAGAAGCCCAGATCGCCTTCGCGGATCATCCGGGCGAAGATGTCGGTGTTGTGAACCTCGACCAGAACGGCGGGACCGGGCTTCTTGCCTTCGGCACGGAAAGTGCGGCCATCGGGCAGGCGAAAGTCCAGCCGCCCGCTTTGCAAGCGCTGGACGAGGTCGAACACCGGGCCAAAGTAACGCGGCAGGCCTTTCTGGCCTTTGGCAGAGGTCAGAACAGTCATGGGTACCCCATTCAGGTCTTCACGAATTTTTACAGAACATTTGCGGTCACTCAAGCATTTCGTTGCTGAAATGCGTCAAGCGCGCGCTTGCGGCCCGCGTCCAGTGCCACCAAAGGCGCAGGATAGGGCCGCTTGGCATCCAGGTTCCAGGACCGGGGCACGGCGGCAAAGTAGTCTTGCGCCAAGGGCCCGGGGTGGCTGGCCAGTTCGGCCACATAGCGGCTGCGGTAAACCGATTCGGGGTCATAGGTCTTGGCTTGGGTGGCCGGGTTGAAGATGCGGAAATAGGGCGCAGCGTCGGGGCCCGACCCCGCCACCCATTGCCAGCCCATGGCATTTGATGCCGGGTCCCAGTCGGTCAGGGTCTGGGCGAACCAGTCAAGCCCCACCTTCCAATGCGTCAGCAAATGCTTGGTCAGATACGATGCCACAATCATCCGCGCCCGGTTGTGCATGGTGCCGGTGACATACATCTGGCGCATGGCGGCATCCACCACCGGCTCTCCGGTCAGGCCGCGCCGCCAGTATTCGGCATCTTGATTGTCGGGACGCCAGGCGAAAGCGTCCCATTCGGGACGCCACGAGGTTTGCGCGATATGCGGCGTGTGGTGCAGCAGATGCCAGGCAAACTCGCGCCAGACCAGTTCTTTCAGGAAATGCTCGGCCCCCGCTGCCCCCTCCTCCATCGCCCGCCAGCCAGCGTGCCAGATCTGGCGCGGGCTGATCTCGCCGTACGTCAGGTTTTCCGACAGGCCAGAGGTGGCATCCTCGGCCAGAAAATCGCGGCGGTCCTTGTAGCCCGCAACCTTGCGGTCCAGAAAAGCACCCAGCCGCGCCATCGCCGCCGCCTCGCCCACATGTTGATGCGGCAGCACGACAGCCGCACCCCGGTTCATGGCGGCACCAAGGTGCCAATCGTCCAAAATCTCACTTTCGGGCCAGATGGCCGGGGCAGGCACCACCTTGGGCGCAGGCAGACTCCCCGCGACGGCGCGCCCGCGCACGGCTTTCCAATAGGGCGTGTAGACCCGGTAAAAACCGCCCTCTCCTGTCGTCACGTCCCAGGGTTCGTGCAGCAAGTACCCCGGCACTGAACGGGCCAACAGTCCCTGCCCTTGCAGAGACGCCTTGACCGCCGCATCCCGCGCCCGTGTCGATGGATCATAGCTGCGGCTCCAGAACACCCCCGCCGCCCCGGTTTCGGCCACCAGTTGCGCCAGAACCTCCACCGCCCCACCCCGGCGCAGGATCAGCCGGGACCCCAGCGCCGCAAGCGCCCTGGCAAACTCTGCCAGTGCCAGCCCCAGACGCCACTTCGCCGCAGCGCCGATGGTTTGCGTCTCGGGGTCCAGCACGAAAACCGGAATGACCGGGTGGCCCAAGGCCAAAGCCTCGGCCAGCATCGGGTGATCGGCCAACCGCAGATCGCGGCGAAACCACAAAAGCAAAGGGGCGTCAGTCATCACGTCTCCAAGTCACGTCAAGTGTTTACGCCCCAAGAGACGCCCCGGATCACTTTCCCCTTCACCGAGGTACAAATACTCTCGGGGGGTGCAGGGGGGCAGAAGGCCCCCCTGCCTCCTTTGCAACTGGGGGGGGGCAGAAGGCCTCCCTGCTGCCTTCAGGACTGGGGGGCCTTCTGTCGCCCTGCCGCCTCACAGAACCCGGTCGAGTGCCGCAATCAGGCGCGCCACGTCTTCGGATGACGTATAATGCACCGCCGACATCCGCAGCACCCCCTTGGCGCGGTCAAGGCCCATCGCCTCGATCGGGCGGACGGCGTAGAAATCACCGGCCCAGCAGGCGATGCCTTCGGTTATCAGCGCGGTCGAGACCGGCTCGGCCGCCCGGTCAAAGGCCACGGCCACGGTCGGCGCGCGTTTGGCGCCATCGCGCGGGCCAATCAGGCGCAGGTCGTTGCGGGCGGACAGATAGTCCAGCAGCGGCTGGATCACCGCAACCTCTTGCGCGCGCATCAGGTCATGCACCACGCGGTTGCGTTCGGCGGGGGCAGCCTCGGTGCCGCCGCCGAACGCAACCGCGTGGTGGGCATAAAGGGCGTCGATGTAATCGGCCATTCCGGCGCTGGCCGCGATCTGGGCATGGTCGGGGCCTGCGGGGGTGAAGCGCTTGTACAGCGATCCGGCGTTGAACCAGTGCCCCTGGGCGGGCAGTTCCGCGCCAAAATCCTTGCCGATCAGCATGATGCCCTGATGCGGGCCGTACACCTTATAGGCCGAATAAAGATAGACATCCGCCCCCAGTGCTGGAAAGTCCGGCAACCCATGCGGCGCATAGCTGACACCGTCCACCACCGTGCGCACGCCTGCGGCCCGGGCAATGGCGCAAATCTCGGCAACCGGATTGATCTCGGCAATGACGTTAGAGCAATGCGGGAAGGCCAGCAGCTTCACTTTGCCATCCGCCAGCAAGGGCGTCAGCTTTTCAAGGTCCAGATGGCCGGTGGCCGGGTCAATCTGCCACTCGCGCACCTCTATCCCCTCGTCCGCGAGCCTGCGCCAGACGCCCGAGTTTGCCTCGTGGTCCTGATTGGTCACCACGATGGCCGCATTTTGGCGGCGCAGCCACAGGCGGACGGCGTTGGCCAGAACGAAAGTGTTGGCGCTGGTCGAGGGGCCGAAGGACAACTCCTCACGCGCGCAGCCCATCAGGGCTGACAGGCGGCTCCGCGCCTCGTCCATCTCGGCGCCGCCGTCCTCTGACCCGGGATAAGGCGCATAGGGCTGCACCTTGCGGTCGGTGTAGAAGCGGTGCAACCGGTCCACAACCTGTTGGCAGGGGAACGACCCGCCCGCATTTTCAAAGAAGGCATGGCCCGACAGCACCGGGCTTTGAAAGGCCGGAAACTGGGCACGCACGAAATTCAGGTCAAGTTGGGTCAAGGTCCGCTCCATCAGCTTGGGGTTCCCCAGTTTTGGGGATGGGATAAGGGCAGGTCTTCCCGCCAAGCCGCTTGCGAAAGGCGGCAGGCGCAGGCCAACAGTCGGGGACCGCGGCATGCTCCGGGGGAAAACCTAGCAAGCGACCGGGTTGCCTGCAAGCACCCGCTGGCTTGCCGCAAAACCGCGTTCCCCGCAAAAACCGGGCTTGCCGCAAAACCGGGCTTGCCGCAAAAACCGGGCTCTGCGCAAAACCGGGCCCTGCGCAAAAGTTGCCTTGCCGAAAAAGCCGCCACCGGTCCGCGCCCGGCAATGGTTTTCCTGCATTTCGCGGGGATGATCGAAAAGGTGACTTGCATGGCCCCTGCGATGGCGCAAAATTAATCTGTCGCAGCGGCCGGTTTGCGTTGCTTTGTCGTGTCAATTTGATCAAATATCAGCAACCGCCCGGCCCGATGCGTTCGGCCCATCAAACTTCGGCCCATCAAACAAGGAGCATCCATGTCCCGTCTTCTTCATCTTATCTCTGGCACTGCGCTGGCGCTGGCGCTTGGTTTCGGGGCCAGCCTTGGCCAGGCGGCGGACAAGGATCTTACGGTGTTCGACTGGTCCAGCTTCGAACTGCCGGATCTGCTGGCCAGCTACGTTGCCAAGAATGGCGACATGCCGACCTTTTCGATCTTCGCCGACGATGACGAGGCGTTTCAGAAACTGTCCTCGGGCTTCAAGGCCGATGTGGCACATCCGTGCAGCCAGATGATCCAGAAGTACCGCGACGCCGGGCTGATTGAACCTTGGGATACGTCAAAGATCACCGCCTTCAAGGACATCGACCCGCGCTTCCTGAATTCCAAAATCTTCAAGGATGACACCGGCGTCTGGTACATTCCGACTGACTACGCTTACACCGCCATCGCCTACAACACCAAGGAAGTCCCGGTTGAGGATGTCGCTTCGCTGGATGTCTTCACCAACCCGAAATACGCGGGCCGGATATCATTGCCCGACAATTCGGATGACGTCTGGGCTTTGGCGCTGCTGGCCACCGGGGTTACTGACTGGACCAACATCAACGACGCGCAGTTCAAGGCCGCCGCCGATTGGCTGCGCAAGGTGCATCCCAATGTGCTGGCCTATTGGGCCGATCCGTCGCAGTTGAGCCAGCTTATGGCCTCGGGCGAGGTGGTGGTGTCGTGGTCGTGGAACGACGCCGTGGCGCTGCTGAAATCGCAGAACTTTCCGGTGGGTTTCCAGCGGCAGGCCAAAGAGGGTGCGTCCAGCTGGTTCTGCGGCTGGGTCAAGCTGAAGAACGCGCCGGGCAGCGTGGACAAGGCCTATGACTTCATCAACGCCTGGACCAGCCCGGATGCGGCGGCAGCGCTGTTGAAGAACGTGGGTTACGCCTCGACCAATGCGGCGGCTGAAAGTGCGCTTCCCCTGGCAGACCTGAAAGCCGGCAATGTGGACCCGATCACCTCAACTTTGCTGGCGCAGACCCCAATCGACCCGGCCCTGCGCGACCGCATGGTGAACGAGTTCGAGCAGATCAAATCGGGCTTCTAGGGCCGTTTGACAGAACCCATGCGCCCGGAGGACACTTCGGGCGTTATTCATTGGAGTCGTGATGACCGACTGGTTTGAGACGCGTGACGTGGCCCCCGGCATCCAGCTGACGACCGAGCCCTGGGTCCACAGCTTCTTTCGCGCCAACTGCTACACGGTGCGGGGCCGCGACGCCGACCTGCAATTCGATTTCGGGTCCGGCCTGAGGCCTTACCGCGCCGCCCTGCCGCTGTCCGGCGCTGCGGTTCTGGCGGTGGCCAGTCATGCCCATATCGACCATGTCGGCGGCTTTGCCGAGTTTGATACCCGCCTTGGCCATGCCGCAGAAGCCCAAGGTTTTGCCACCATGGCCGAAGCCTTCACCCTCAAACACCTGTTCCGCGACGAGGTCTTCGGGCCTGCACTTTCCCGTGCTCCGTTTCCCGGCTTCCGGCTGGCCGATTGGGACCTTGCCCCCGCCCCCTTGACCGCACCGCTGTCCGAGGGTGACAAAATCGACCTTGGCGACCGCAGCTTTACTGTGTTGCACCTGCCTGGCCATTCGCCCGGCAGCATCGCTTTGCTGGACGAGACGGATGGCCTGCTGCTGGCGGGCGACGCGATCTATGAGGGCGGGCTGGTCGATGACATCCCCGGCGCCTGCGTGCCCGACTATTTGCTGACAATGGCGCGGCTGGCGGATCTGGACTGCCGCCTGGTGCTGGCGGGCCACGGTCCTGCGTTGAGCCAGGCGGCGATGCGCGAGCTTGCCTTGGGATATATCCGTTCCAAGGATTGAGCGGGTTGCACCTTGGGTGCAGAACCCCTATATTGAAGTTGTGCCGGGCAACCGGGACTATGGCGATAAACGCACCCATAATAGGCGGATCGGACCCGGGGGCGGTACCCGGCGGCTCCACCACAATCCTGTTCAT